>JAYEKP010000035.1:0-5111 GCA_034661075.1 Bacteroidota bacterium | reverse complement strand
ATTCATGCCTCCATAACGCTGACGCCATTTATAAAACGAGGCCTTGCTAACTCCATGGTCTCGAGTTATTTCTTCTACTGATTTGCCATTATCATACTCTTTGAGTATGGAGGCAATTTGTTGGGGGTAAATCTTTTTCTTTTCATAATTACAGTTTAAAGTTAACAATTTTTGTCTACTTTTAAACTGTCCAGTTTTTGGGGAAGCTTACATTCTCATAACATTATATTCTTTATCGTGTTTTTTTGTATTTTTTTAGGCGCAAATTATTTTATTTCATGAAGCTTAGTCTTTATCTATGACTGTTCCCAGGCAAATTGATTCAAAGAATTTATGATTGCTCTGTTGACAAATACGCTTCCTCCTAATCGTTATCATAAACATAAACTCTTCCGTTACAAAGTAGATAACCTGTATTTAACATCCAAAAAAAAGAGGCTGTCCAAAAAGTTTTGAAAACGTCATTCCGAACGAAGTGAAGGAATCTATTTGAATTGATAATCAACAGATTCCTTCGTCGTTCCTCCTCGGAATGACAACTATTTTTGACTTTTTGGACAGCCCCTTAATAAAGTGTGGATCATTTCTTTTATTGGAGCATTACTTTTACTTTATGATGTTCTCCATGGGTTTCAATATGGATGATGTATAATCCCGGTTTTTGATTACTCAGGTCAATGTCAATTCTTCCTCTCGGGTTGATGTCAGATTTGAGGATCTCCCTGCCGGTAATGTCATAAACTTTAGCCATGGAATTTTTATCGATTTGAGGTGATTGTATGCTGAACAATCCCTGGGTTGGGTTAGGGAATACCCTCATCGATTGATTATTATCCTCCAGGTTTTTTATATCGGTTGTTTCAAAGGTTACGCTGTTGGATGCTTCGTTGGCATTTCCTCCCAAATCATAGGCTACCCCGGCTGCCACCGATACGGTAATCGTAGAGGAAGAGGGTGAAATACCGGCCGTAAATACGATTCCGGAAGAATCGGTAAATGTTGAAACACTCCCCCCATCCACCGTAAGGTCTGTTGATTCAAATTCAATGACCTCCTCACCAAAATCGATGTTTACCTCCATGGAGCCGGATGATGCTGATCCCGGGTCAACTTTCGACACTACAGGTACCGGTGCTACATTGTCCAATAGGATATGAAAAACGTTGGACTCTTTTTCATTAACCGGATCGGTAGATTTTACCTTTATTTTATATCCATCTCCTTCGGGTACTGTTCCTGGAATAGTTACCGCAATGGTTCCGTTCAGGGTTGAGGTAACATTTCCTATTTCTGTTTCGTTGGTGAAATCACCCGTTTCGTCGGACAGGTAGGCTGTAAATATATTTCCGGTATTAAAAACAGTATTTACGGTGTAGTTAATATCTATTTCAGCATCCTGGATATCCGAAACGATTACAGTATCCTGGATGATTACTGAGCTTATTTCGGGTGTGGATGAGATAGGAAAAGTGGTTTTCCACAATCCACGGCCATAGGTTGCTGCGTATAATCTGCTGTTGGATGGTGAGGCCATATCGTAATAGAATTCCAGTTCATTCACGATCACTGAGGGGAGGTTTTGGTTAAATGCAACCCAGTCGGCATCTCCATTTCTGATAAATACACCCATATCTGTACCCACATACAGCTGGGTGATGGGCGACAGTTTGTTTTGTGCCACACAATTGGCCGGTACCGGAGGTAACCCGGTGGAGATATCGGTCCACGTTGTTCCTCCGTCGGTGGTTTCCATGATTCTCAGAACATCATCGTATCCGCCGAAGGTTATCCATACTTTATCCGGATCTGAATGATCCACGGTAATGTATGTAATTTGTTTTGTTCCTGCAGGAATGTTTGCATTGATATCATCCCAGGTTTGTCCGCCATCGGTTGTTTTATACATGTAATATAAATCAGACATATAAATAACATCTGAGTTGGATGGAGCAACGGCGATAGCCCTGATTTTATTGGAGAGTTGAAGGTTTGATATTTTGGTCCAGCTGTCTCCTCGATTTTCACTTTTCCATAGTTCTTCATATCCGACAAAAATCGTTTCATTATCATTGGGATCCAGCACATAAGGAGTAACCCACGCACCATTGGGCCCCCCGGGAATGCGGGCACTAATATCCGTTGAGGTACTCCAGTAATTAAGTGTACGGCTAATCTGTCCATTCACATAGGTTCCGTACTGAACAGTTTCGTCAGTAAAGTCGATGATACATTCCATTCCGTCGCCACCCTTCACGTCGTCCCAGTTATTAGAGTGGAAAAGTTTGGAGCCGTTATCCTGCAGGCCGGTCATCACCACGCCTTCGTTCAGTTGGCTTGGCCCGATGCGGTATATCTGGCTAATTACCATCCCGTTGGTGATATCAGTCCATGTAATTCCTCCATTGGTAGTTTTATAAATTCCGCCATCGTTGCCTTCGAAAAATACATTATCGCTTTGGTATTCCATGTAATGCTTGTCGGCATGTACGGCTGGCACGCTATCGCCCCACCAGTGGCTGGAGATGTCCCAGGAGGTTCCGCCGTTGGTTGATTTCCAGGTGTTGATACCACCTACCCACAGAGTATTTTCGTCGGTTGGTGAAACGGCAAGTGTTAAATCGTACCATCCCTGGCCACCGGTACTTGTACCGTCGGATGCATATCCGAGCAGATTGTTTTCGGAAGTGCTTCCGTCCAGCACTTTGGTAAAGTTTTCTCCGCTGTCGGTGGATTGGTATACCCCCTCCGTACCGCTGGCGGTATTACAGGTTAGGGCATATACATAGGATGGATCGGCCGCGGTAACTGCAAGCTCTACACGATAAGCGGCAGAGCTAAACGTATGCGAAGGTGCCCAGGTATTTCCTCCATCCACGGACTTGTAAAATACCGGACTTCCATTATAGTTCGAGGTAACTGCATAGATCTCTGTCGATGAACCCGGCTTAAATTCCATATCCATAAACAGACCACTTTGTTCCATTACCCAGTTTACTCCTCCGTCGGTAGTACGGAATATCCCCCCATTGGTAGCTGCCAACATGATGTCCTGGTTGTTCGGGTCGGCTAGAAAACGGGTAATCCGGTAATTGCTGCTTACATCAAAGGTCAATCCGGTGGTTTCCCAGTTTACTCCTCCGTCGGTAGATTTAAGGACTCCCACCGAGTAGTTGTCTCCGGCATCGCGGTCTCCGGTAGCAATAAAAAGGGTGTTGGAGGTCTCATAATCATCGGCAATTACGACGCCGCTAACGCCAATTACAGGCAACGATTCGGTAAGACATACCCAGCTGTTGCCTCCGTCGGTGGTTTTCCATAAACCTCCCGAAGGCGCTCCAATCCACAAGGTATTGGCATCCGTGGGGTGGAAGGCAATTACATTAATCCTTCCCAGTCCGGCATAACCGCCTGTGGAGCTATTTGGACCCATGTTGACCCAGTCGGCTTGATCGGCTTTTGCTGATTTTTGCTCGTTAAATTCCTGGAGCAGCTCTATGGTGTTTACCTGTGGAAACTGTCCTGTTTGTGGATCTACTCTGGTTTCCCAGAACCACTCCCAACGTTTGAACTGTTTCCAGCCTCCGGCTTTTTTACGCTCTCCATCTTCGATATAATATCCATTCTTAATATTATAAGGTTTCCAGTATTCATCAAATGATTTTTGTACTTCAAATAAGGTTAAACCTTCCTTGGAATCTTTTTGTTCTTCCGTTAAAATATTTATCCATGGCTGTGCATTTAATCCTACAGCAAAGAATAAAAAGGTTAAAAGGTAAATTAATCTTTTCATCGTTCGTTTAATTAAGTTTGAATTTGTAATATAACTTTGTTTGTTCTTTTTTATATGGTCCATATTGGATAAACAGCCTGTAATTTCCTTTTTCCACATTTTGTTCAACGGTTTTCGGGATTTTTTGTTGATTACTATGGATACACCAGGATTCTTTTTTGTTCCAGTTAAAGTTGATAGACTCATTGGTTTTTAGCTGCACAAAATTTCTGGGCGAAGGGCAGGATGCACCGCAAGGACAATATAATATTCTGACCTTTTCCCATTCTGTCCCTATTTGTTTTTGAATGGTCAATTGATCCAGTTGAAAAAGATACACCGGGAAATCATTGGTGTTCTGTATCTTGAAAATTATTTCCGATTCCTTTTCCTCCAACGTAATATGCATTCCATTTTGTGTGAAATGGTTTTCGTTTTGTGGTAATTTGCTAGTAGTGTTGCACGCATACAACAGGATAGTAATGAAGATAGTAATTCTGTAAATTATTATTTTTGTATAAAAGTAAGCCTCAAAGATAAAAATATATACTTAATTTTTGGGTAATTAGTTACAACAAATTGAAATACTTTGATTGTTGACAATTGTTGCCGGTTAGTTGAACGTAGCGGTTTTCTGGTTATGGATTCGGCACTACAAGAGAGATGTTTGGAATGCAGCTAAATGAGGGAACGGGAGAGGGATGTTTTCGGTGATCTTCGGGTTAATGTACAGAAAGGGTTCGTATCAGGGATTTGCTATGAAAATGTTGATATTATCCGGAAAATTTAATTCGAAAAAGAATTGGAAAGCGGAAAAAATATTATATTTAGGGTTACAAAACGGACACCATTTGTCTACATAACATTCCAAATTGGAACATAACAAGTACAAAAAGTCCGTATATAAACTAGTTATAGGAAATAGCCGGTGCGATAAAATTAGACAACCAGCTCATTTTTAGAAACATATCATTAAATGATAAGGTAAAATTATCCGGACAGAAAAAACCACAGGGAAAAAATTATTTATTTTTTACATCAAAGTTTTGCGGTGATACCGTAGGAAAGTTTCACTTTCATGACGTAGCAACGTCTAAAACTTTGACGGGTGTAAAATTACAAGATTTTTTATTAAAAATCAAGTCTTTGCTCCCAAAGGTGGTTTTGAATGGTTATGGATAATTTTGTAGTATAATTGATCGTTATGATCTTTTTGAGATCATTAATATGTCCCTAACTCTGCAACCTACTCTACATATCGTCCAGTCCGATCATATAGAATATGTTGCAGTTAAAACAAGCTGAGTTGCTTTTGACAAAGGCATCGCACCGGCCAAATCCT
>JAYEKP010000034.1:0-5145 GCA_034661075.1 Bacteroidota bacterium | reverse complement strand
AATATTTTATACGCACACCCAAAGTGGTTCTTCGTTGATGAAAATAGCAAGAAAAAATATTTTAGCCTAATTTCTTTTATTTCTTTTAATCAGTGCTTTATTGGTGTTAAAAAAATCAAGCGGAATTGCTGTATTTTGCTCCGCCGGCCAAAAATGAACCTGTATTATCGTACAAGAAGGGTTCCCCGGAGCGAGAAAACTTAATGAAAGCCATTCAAGACACCAGGTCAGAGGTAATTGATATTCCAATGATTATTGATGGCAAAAAAGTTACTACGGATAAAAAGATAGAGATTCACCCGCCACACGATCATCAACATTTGTTAGGGTACTATAACCGGGGCGACGAAAGCCATGTAAAGGATGCCATTGATGCAGCCCTAAAAGCGCGAAAAAAATGGGCCAACATGTCATGGAAACAACGGGCTTCCATCTTTTTAAAAGCCGCAGGAATGATTTCGGGCCCTTATCGGGCAAGAATTAATGCGGCAACAATGTTGGGACAGTCCAAATCAGTTCATCAGGCTGAGATTGATGCAGCTTGTGAATTATCTGATTTTCTACGATTTAACGTTCAGTATATGACCGAAATTTATAATGAACAACCTGATTCAAACGAACAAATTTGGAATTGGGTGGAACAGCGTCCATTGGAGGGTTTTGTGTTTGCACTTACTCCATTTAATTTTACAGCAATTGCAGGAAACCTACCCTCAGCCCCTGCTATGATGGGGAATACTGTGGTTTGGAAACCCTCAAACGCACAAATTTATGCTGCCCGAATTATTATGGAAATTTTTATGGAAGCAGGTTTACCCGATGGTGTAATTAATTTGGTTTTTGTATCAGGACCCACTGCAGGGAAAGTAATTTTCTCTCATCCCGATTTTGCAGGTATTCATTATACAGGATCAACAGCAGTTTTTTAAAATATATGGAAAGAAATTGGAAATAATATCCACAAATTTAAATCGTATCCAAGAATTGTGGGTGAAACAGGTGGCAAAAACTTTGTGCTGATGCACGAATCAGCTAATGCTGCCCAGGTTGCTACTGCTTTAACCCGTGGAGCATTCGAATATCAGGGCCAAAAATGTTCGGCAGTTTCCAGGGCATATATTCCTGATAACCGATGGGATGAGATATTAGACGAAATAAAATGTGATATGGATACGCTCAAAATGGGGTATGTAGAAAATTTCTCCAATTTTATGAATGCCGTAATTGATGAAGCATCTTTCGACAAATTAGCTGGATTTATTGACCGGGCCAAAAAAGATGATGAAGTAAAAATTTTATTCGGTGGAAACTATGATAAATCACAAGGTTATTATATTGAACCAACCATTTTATTAACGAATGACCCGCATTATGTAACCATGGAAGAAGAACTATTTGGCCCTATCCTTACCATTTATATTTATGATCATAAAAAATGGGAAGAAACTGTGGAGTTAGTTGATAATACATCTATTTATGGTTTAACAGGATCCATTTTTTCACAAGATAGATACATTATTGAAGAGGCCATGAAAAAACTGACCCATGCAGCCGGAAACTTTTATATTAATGATAAACCAACGGGAGCTGTTGTTAATCAGCAACCTTTTGGCGGTTCTCGCGGATCAGGAACCAATGACAAAGCCGGCTCAAAAATAAATTTATTACGTTGGGTAAGCCCACGTACAATAAAAGAAACTTTTGTACCTCCAGTAAGTTATAAATACCCATTTATGGAAGACTAATCTAAAAAAATTTTAAACATGACTACAAAAGAATTTAACATACAAAAATTATTAAAGCGCCTGGGAATCCAAGATATAAATTCCGGTGTAACAACAGGTACCGAATGGTTGGATACAGACGGAGCACTGACTTCGTCGGTATCACCCATCGATGGAAATGAAATTGCTAATGTAAAAAATGCAACCCTAGACGATTATGAAAAGGTAATTGCCAAAGCCCAGGATGCATTCAACGTTTGGAGGGAAATTCCTGCTCCCAAAAGAGGCGAAATTGTACGCCAGATTGGGTTAGCTATTCGAGAAGCCAAAGAGGATTTAGGCAAACTGGTAACGCTTGAAATGGGAAAAATCTACCAGGAAGGATTAGGAGAAGTACAGGAAATGATTGACATATGTGATTTTTCCGTAGGGCAATCGCGACTGCTCAATGGATTTACCATGCACTCAGAACGCAAAAATCACAGGATGTATGATCAATACCATCCTATTGGTTTGGTTGGGTTAATTACATCGTTTAATTTCCCGGTAGCCGTTTGGGCATGGAATACAATGTTGGCAGCTATTGCCGGAGATGTGGTAATTTGGAAACCAAGCTCAAAAACACCTCTTTCGGCCATTGCTACTATGAATATCATACAAAAAGTGTTAAAAGAAAATGATGTGCCCGAAGGAGTATTTAATTTAATTATTGCTAAATCTTCGGTTTTAGGAGATAATTTCCTAGAAGATAAACGAATTCCATTATTTTCTGTAACAGGATCTACCGCAGTTGGTAAACGCGTTGGAGGGATTGTTGGTAAACGTTTAGGTAAAACCATCCTTGAATTAGGAGGTAATAATGCAGTTATTGTTTCTGATACTGCAGACCTAAAAATGGCCATTCCATCCATTGTATTTGGAGCTGTAGGCACTGCTGGCCAACGCTGTACATCCACACGCAGGGTAATTGTTCACGAAAAAATTTACGACAAGGTTAAAAAGCAATTAATAGATGCTTACGAACAAGTAGTCAATAAAATTGGAAACCCTCTGGATAAAAACACATTGGTTGGGCCGCTGATTAATCATCATTCGGTAGAAGCATTTACCTACGCTGTGAAAGAAGTTGAAAAAGAAGGTGGAAAAATCCTGTTCGGCGGGAAAGTGCTTAAAGAAAACCCGTTTTCTTCGGGGAATTATGTAGTTCCTGCCATTGCTGAAGCCCAAAATCATTACAATATAGTACAGGAAGAAACCTTTGCTCCCATTGTTTACCTCATCAAATACAAGACCTTTGACGAAGCCCTTAAACTTAACAATAATGTCCCACAAGGATTGTCATCGTCCCTTTTTACGCTGAATATGCGCGAAAGTGAACAGTTCTTAAGCGAAGTAGGTTCCGATTGTGGTATTGCTAATGTAAACAGTGGAACTTCCGGTGCAGAAATTGGAGGGGCTTTTGGTGGTGAAAAAGATACCGGAGGTGGCCGCGAATCCGGATCAGATTCATGGAAAGCCTATATGCGACGCCAGACCAATACGATAAATTATGGCGAAGAGTTGCCTTTGGCTCAAGGAATAAAATTTGCTTTTTAATATTAATTTATATTAAAATTGCACATTTTTTTAGCAAGCCAAATGAATGTAAACCCGCTCTAGTTATGGAGCGAGTTAGCTATTTAATGATTTAGGATAAAAATATCTGAAAATAATAGTAAAATAATTTCATTTTTAGGTTGAGATATAATTTATAATACTACCTTTGTGCCATATTTTAATTTAAATTTTTTTATAATGAACACAGGAACAGTAAAATTCTTTAATGATTCAAAAGGATATGGATTTATTAAAGAGGACGATTCAGGCAAAGAACATTTTGTACACGTATCAGGTTTAATTGACGAAATTCGTGAAGAAGACCACGTGGAGTTTGAATTACAAGAAGGTAAAAAAGGATTAAACGCAGTAAACGTAAGAGTTATATAAGATTGCTTTAAAAATTTACCGAATGTATAAGCCTGCTGATTTTTCAGCAGGCTTTTTTTATTTTCGTTTTCTTTTATAGTTTTTAGAGTTATATTTTTTTTCTGGCTTTGCATTCCATTCCGGACTCTCACCTATTTGAGGGGGAACAGGCATTTTAATAACTTCAGTTTCAATCAATGTTTCAATCCGTTTAAATCGATACATATCATCCTGATTAATAAATGTTAACGCTACACCTGTAGCTTCTGCGCGAGCCGTTCTTCCTACTCGATGTACATAATCCTCTGCATCCTGAGGCACATCATAATTAATAATCAAGTGAATATCTTTGATATCAATCCCTCGGCTAATAACATCAGTAGCTACTAATACTCTTGTTCGTTTAGCCCGAAAACGCGAAAGAACATTTTCACGCTCATCCTGCTCCAAATCAGATGAAATTCCTTCAACAGAAAAATTATTCCCTTTAAGTTTTCGCACAATGGTGGATACATTACTTTTAGTCGAAGTAAAAATAAGAATACTTTCGTACTCAGGTTTATTAGCAATCAAATAGTCAATTAATGCTGTCTTTTGTTCATTATATACTAAATAAGCAGCTTGTAAAATTCCCTCAGCTGGTTTGGAAAGTTCAATAGTTATTTCATTAGGATTTTGAAGAATCTGACTGGCAAGTTTTCTAATCTTTGGTGGCATGGTAGCACTGAACATAAGTGTTTGTCGTTTTTTGGGCATATATGAGATAATATTCATGATATCCTCATAAAATCCCATATCAAGCATTTTATCCGCTTCATCAAGAATTAAATATTGCAAATCATTAAATTGTACATATCCCATTTTTAGATGAGATATTAATTTCCCAGGTGTGGCAACAATAATATCTGTATTTCCTTTTAAAGCATTACGTTCTGTATCGAAATCCTGTCCATCGCCACCACCATAAACGGGACACGAACCAATATTTGTAAAATAAGAAAAACCCTGAATTTCTTTGTCAATTTGAATAGCCAGCTCACGGGTAGGTACAATAATTAATGTACTTAATGATGAACTTTTTTCTCGAGAAAGTTTATCAATCACAGGCAAAACAAATGCTGCGGTTTTACCCGTACCCGTTTGAGCACAAGCAATCAAATCATTCCCCGACATAATTTCCGGGATAGCTTTCTCCTGGACAGGTGTAGCTTCGTTAAAACCCATATACGAAATCGCTTCGAGAATATGTTCATTTAAATTAAATGCGGTAAATTTCATCTTCTTTAATTTCAATATTTTAACTGCAAAGATATTCTTTTAATTTAGATGATTAATCATAGCTGTCCTAAATATTTTTAAAATTAAAAAATACAAACGTAATTACAGGTATTTTGGACAGATTTTTACTATTATTAAAAACGAATCCCCCCATTTAAATAAAATCCCTTGTTTATAT
>JAYEKP010000033.1:0-5162 GCA_034661075.1 Bacteroidota bacterium | reverse complement strand
AAACATTCCATCAACCATCGGTATAAAAATCGCCGTCGGTTGTTCCTTGCTGTTGCAAATTTAAAAAGAAAATAATATGTTTGTTTAACTATCTATAAAAAAGTCCGATTAATAGGGGGCTAAACCATTGTCAATATGAATGGAATTTTTCTTTAGAATATCTTAATATCTATTATTTCAATTCAAGGTATAAAGTTGAAAAAATCAATAAATTTTGATAACTTGTTACCATTAAATTAATAGTTAATTACAAATTTTTTATTATGGCCAATATATTACTTAAATATCTGGAAGAAAGGTATAAAGCTACTCAGAAAGTTGAAGAACCTAAAAAGGTTGGTCCGGTAATTACTATTTCAAGATCTTTTGGCTGTTCAGCAAACTTATGTGCAACTGAGCTAGCAAATATTTTAACCAAAATGGAAGGGAATCCTAATAATCCCTGGAAAGTAATTAGTAAAGAAATTCTTGAGGAGTCTGCTAAAGAGCTGGGCCTTGATTCAGAAAAGATTGAATACATTTTTCAGTTTGAAAGACGAAGTGCAATAGATGAAATTTTAGAAGCTTTATCGAGCAAATATTACAAAAGTGAACGAAAGATAAGAAGAACTATTAGTGAAGTGATTCATTCATTTGGCGAACAGGGACGTGTAATTATTATTGGGAGGGCAGGAGCTAGTATTTTATATGATATTAAAAATGCATTACATGTTAGATTAATTGCTCCTTTGGATTATCGAATTGAAGGCGTAAGCCGAAGACATAAAATTTCTCATAGAGAAGCTAAAAAATTAATCCTTGATATGGATAAAAAAAGAGCCATGTTGAGAAAGGATTTTTCAGGGAAAAGAACTTCTGATTTAGATTACGATTTGATATTTAATTGTAAAACGATTAGTTCTGAAGAAATTGTACAACTGATTGTTAAAACTGCAGAAATGCGAAAAATGGTTTAATTATTTTTTTAGCTATAAAATAAGAGAAATAATATAATTCAAGATTTTATAAAAAAGAAAGCCACCGAGGTGGCTTTCTTTTTTTGGTAATTATTTAATTACTGTTTTATAATTTGTTTCGTAATAGGTTCCTTTTCATCTTCTATAGAGATGATGTACGAACCGACAGGTAAGTCAGAAATATCAACTTCTTTCTCATTACCATTGATTTCTTCCACCTTAACAAGCGATCCAATCATGTTATAAATACTTATCGTTCCTACTCTTGATCCATTTTCTACTGTTACAGTAATATAATCGATCGCAGGATTAGGATAAACATTAACATCGGTTGGCATTTCATTGCCTAATTGTTCACTTCTATATGTATAGGAAGCAATGGCACTTGAACCTGCTTCAAATACATTCACAGTATAATCCTCAACCTCGCCATAGCTAAATGTTTCACAAGCGGTTGCTGCTGCATTATACTTCATGGTTACACGCATGCGGGTAGTTCCCAATAGTGCATCAGAAGGAACGGTAAATGTAGCTGATAGTGTTCCTGAACTGCTTGAGGAACCATAAACCATTCGTTCATCTGTATCAAAGGTACCACTGTGGTCCCAGTCGATCCATACATGCCAGTATTCAGTGTAGCTGCTACTTGCAAATCCACAGCTGATATAAATGGTTTGCGATGATCCTGGGGTAACATTTGCCGTCATACTGGTAAAGTCTGCATAACCACCATTACTACCTGTTGAGTTGTCAATTTCATTTAATTGTACCAGATCTATCCATTCGTAATTAACATTGTTTCCTTTTGAGCTGCAATAAGTTAATTGCTCATCACTGGTTGTAACATTTAATGTACTGCTGGCAGCAGAAACATTTCCGGCAGCATCTTTGGCTTTTACATAATAACTGTAAGTTGTTGCTGCGCTTAATCCTGTTACATTGTATGATGTTCCGCTGGTTGAGGCGCGATAAGCACCATTCTGGTAAATATCATATTCTGTTACTCCAACATTGTCGCTAGAAGCATTCCAGCTTAAAGTAAACGAATTATTGGTAATGCTTGAAGAGGCTAATCCTGTTGGAGCAGTTGGTGCTTCAGTATCAGGGATTGCTTCTTCGAAGCTTACGGTATAATCTTCTACTTCGCCATAACTGAAGGTTTCACAAGCAGTCTGCTCTCCATTGTATTTCATCGAAACGCGCATACGGGTTGTTCCGCTGGCTGTTGATCGAACATTAATGGTTCCGTTCACGGTTGTTTTACTTAACGACCCGGCATCGAAAGCCAGTTCGTCACTGGTAAATTCTTTATCATTATTATAATCGATCCAGATTTTCCAGTACTCGTTGTATGTAGAACCGCTAAATTCGGGAAATAAGGAAACATTAACAGATGTTCCTGCCTCAAGAGTAATAACCTCACTGGTAAAGTCGGTATATCCGGCAGCTCCGGATGTGTTGCTGTAAGTTCCGATAGTTACTTTACCGATCCACTCATAGCTGTAATTACTTCCTTTTGATTCGCAATATTCTGCTACAGATTCATCAGTGGTAACTGAAATTGTATTACTTGCAGCCGAAACATTTCCGGCAGCATCTTTGGCTTTTACATAGAATGAATATGTTGTAGCAGCTGTTAATCCAGTTACATTATAGCTTGTATTGGCAGTAGAAGCCATTACCGAGCCATTTCTATAGATATCATAACCAGTAACGCCCACATTGTCGGTAGAAGCAGTCCAGCTCAACGTAACCGAAGCTTCACCCACATTGGATGAGGAAAGGTTAGAGGGAGCAGTTGGCGATTGAGTATCTGCCGGCTCATCTGTAGTAACTTGTAAGGTACTACTTGCAGCCGAAATATTTCCGGCAGCATCTTTGGCTTTTACATAATAGTTATAAGTTGTGCCAGCCGATAGTCCGGAAATATTTGCTGAAGTTCCGGTAACGGAGTTTAAAAAGCTACCATTTTGATAAACATCATATCCTGTAACACCCACATTATCAGTAGAAGCATTCCAGCTTAAGGTGAAAGAGGTTTCTGAAATGTTCGAGGCAGATAAATTGGTGGGAGCAGTAGGTGCCTGGGTATCCTCGCCAGATTCAGTAATAACGACGGTGTAATCTTCCACTTCACCATAGCTAAAGGTTTCACAAGCGGTTTGTGCTCCGTTATATTTCATCGAAACACGCATGCGGGTTGTAATTTCTGCTGTTTCTACAGGAATACTTAATGTTCCGGTAACAGTAGTATTACTTAGTGACCCTGCATCGAAAACCAATTCATTGGCATCATCAAAGTCTCCATCTCCATTAAGGTCAATCCATATTTTCCAGTATTCGTTATACGTTGAACTTCCAAATCCCGGAGTTAACGAAACGGAATAGTTCGTTCCTGGTTCCATTTCAATAGAAAGGTTTGTAAAATCTGTATAACCTGCAGCTGATGATGTATTGTTGAATGATCCAATCTCTACTTCAGCAATCCATTCGTAGCTAGAATTATTTCCTTTTGATTCGCAATAACTAACAACAAATTCGGTTGTTGTGAATGTTTTTATTGCTGAATATGAGCTTGTTCCATACGAATTTTTAGCTCTTACCTGCCATTCGTAGGTTGTTTCAGCAGATAAGTTGTTCGCATTGTAGCTTGTACCACTAACATTATAGGTTGACCAGGAACCACCTTGTACACGAAGTTGTACGTCGTATGATGTTGCTCCTGTTGCAGCACTCCAGCTTAATGTAGCACTTTCGTCGGTAATGTTAGTTGTAGTTAATCCAGTTGGTGTTGATGGTGGTTCATTCGTAAACATGCTTTGTAAAGCTTGTAAAGCAAGGTTGGCATTTAATCTTCCTGAACCTAATTGTCCGGTATAGCTTGAATTAACAGCATAGTGATCATCTACATTATTTTTTAAAAGATCGGCTACCTGTGAATTGGTTAATGTAACACCGTTGCGTACTGCATTGGAAATAAGTAAAGCGGCAACTCCTGAAACGTGTGGACATGCCATGGAGGTTCCCTGATAAAACCCATAACTACTGCTAGCAAGAGTACTAAGAATACCTTTTGGGTCGTTTGATGCACTTTGTTCTCCTCCTGGAGCTGAAATATCGACCCAACTACCATAGTTTGAGTAGTAACTTCTTACATCATTATTATTTGTTGCTGCAACAGAAAAAGCTCCCGAGTAGCAACCAGGATACCAATCGCCTGTAGCATCATTGTTTCCTGCGGCAAAAATGGTAATACCACCGTCTAAAACATCACCACCACCATTGGCATTAAAATAATCAATAGCATCTAATGTAGCTTGATCGTATACACCTTCGCTGGTATAACCCCAACTATTTTGTGAAATCGCTGCACCATTATCAGCAGCATAAATTGGAGCTTGATCAAATCCTCCCGAACTGCTACTAGTAAATACCTGGCAAGACATTAATCGAACACCATCACCAGAACCCGAACCTCCGGCAACACCAGATACTCCAGTACCATTGTTGTTAACTCCGGCTATAGTTCCTGCTACGTGTGTTCCATGATCTTCTGCAGAAAGAGTTGAAGAGTTGGTTACAAAATTGTAACCTACACCAGACCATATATTAGCTGCTAAATCTGGGTGGTTCGTTTGGATACCTCCATCAACAACTGCAACAATTACCGAGGAATTTCCTTTTTCGATTTCCCAGGCTTCAGGTAAGTCAATATCTTTATCTACAGTTCCACCTTCCTGTCCTGTGTTATGATAATGCCACTGTTCATTATAACGAGGATCGTTTGGCGTCCATTTAGTTTCTTTGGTTTCGGTAGCTTCTTTTTCTTTAGGAGGTACAGTGCTGATTAATTTCTTTTTATAAATGGGTTCAGCTATCTCCACCTCATCTAAAACAGCATATTTTTTTACTATTTCGATCACATCTGCTTTAGTATTTACTTCAACGGTAAACCATAAGTGGAATCCCCATGCTTTATGTTTTTCTCGATTTTGGACTGATTTAGCTGATTTTTCATATAATCCATCCAATAATGGAGTATACTTACTTGCACCAAATTCTTTGTTAAGGTTGTCAATCGATTTGATTCCTGTTACCACAAATCCACCTTTTCCGGCTTCGTAAACAGCATCCGGAATTGATTTTTCCATTCCGGGCTTGAGTTTAATCTGAATTTTGTCTATTTCATAAGCATCGGGAGAAACC
>JAYEKP010000032.1:0-24773 GCA_034661075.1 Bacteroidota bacterium | reverse complement strand
CTTGCACTTTCTTTAAGTGCTCAACAAAGCTCGTTGGATAGTTTTTTACTGGCCCATGAGCATGAGCACGATACAACAAAAATAGATTTGCTATTGGAAGAGTATTTTTCCAAATATATCCGGGGAGAGGTACATGACGGCGAGGAATGCCTGGATAAAGCCCTGGCGATTGCTGAAGATTGTGAATGTTTGTGGAGTGAAGGGAAAGTCCTGCTTAAGTATGGAGATTATTTCAAAATTTCTGGAGATTATGATCAGGCAGTGGATTATTACCTGGAGGCCAAAAAAATATTTACCGATCTGAAAAAAGTAAAAGCGTTGGGAACGTTATTTAACAATTTGGGCGCTACCTATGAGAATATGGGAAAATATGAGGAAGCAATGTCCAACCTTATGGAAGCTTTAGCCATTTACGAATCGATAAATGATTCGTATAGTATTGCAAAAACCTATGTTAATTTAGGGCTCCTTTATTTCCGGCAAGAAGAATACGACAAGAGCCTCGAATTCTATAATCGTTCTTTGCAAATAAAGCGATCATTAAACGATCAGGAAGGGATTGCTTTACTCTATAACAATATAGCCATTGTAAATTATTACACTGAAAATTACGACAGTATAAGGTATTATTTTCAGAAAGCTTATGATATTTATGAAAAGGAAGGAAATAAGAGGAGTCAGGTTATGGCCTTATCGAATCTGGCGGAGATATACAGCGTGTTGGGTCAAAAAGATAAAGCCCTGGAGAGCTATTTTGATGTTTTGAAACTGGAAAAGGAGTTGGGCGAAAAAGCTCAGGTAGCTAGGACCCATTTTTTAATTGCTGATTTATATTGTTCTCGCAGTTATTTTAAGGAAGCTAAAATGCATCTTTATCAATCGCTTAATATGGCTAAAGAAGCAAACTCATTAATTGATATTAAGGATGCATATTCCTTGTTAACAGAGATATATAAAGAAGAAAAAGATTATAAAACTGCGCTCAAATATAAAGAATTTTATTGTACAATTAATGATAGTATTTTTAATGCTGCAAAAACAAAACAAATAAAAGAAATTGAAACCCGATACGAAACAAGAAAAAAAGAACAACGAATTAAGAATTTGGAAAACGAAAAAACAATTAGTGATTTAAGGATTAAAAAACAACAATTCTTTATTCTTTCTTTTGTTATCGGGTTATTGGTTATTTCAACCTTCCTGTTGATTTTATTTAACCGAAACAAAAAGATTCGTTTAGCCAAGGATAAACTTACCTATCAGAAAAAACAAATTACCGACAGCATTGAATATGCCAGCCGGATTCAGAATGCGATTCTGCCACCCAACGATTACATTTGTCAGTTAATTCCTGAAAATTTTATTTTTTATCAACCGAGGGATATCGTGAGTGGTGATTTTTATTGGGTTACCGAAAAGAATGACAAAATTGTTCTTGCGGTGATTGATTGTACAGGACATGGTGTGCCCGGCGCATTTATGAGTATGTTGGGGGCAGCCTTTTTGAATGAGATTGTGAATACCGATGAAAAACAAAAAGCAAATACAATCCTGAACCACCTAAGGGAAAGAATTAAGAAATCGTTGCATCAAACCGGAAGGGACAATGAGATGAAAGATGGGATGGATATTTCTTTATGTATTTTAGATAAGCATAAGGGAGTTATTCAGTTTGCCGGAGCTTACAACTCGTTATTTATGATCAGCAATCATCAGCCGGTAACCATCAAAGGAGATCGTATGCCCATCGGCATCTATTTAAATGAAAAGAAATCTTTTACCAATCAAGAGATTAAGGTACAACCCGGAGACATGCTTTATATGTTTACTGATGGATATATCGATCAGTTTGGGGGGAAAGACAGACGTAAATTCCGGGTCACTCCTTTCCGTGAAATGCTCGTTTCTATCCATGAAAAACCCATGAATGAGCAGAAACAGCTCCTTGAAGAAAAGTTTTACCAATGGAAAGGGTCTATGGAACAAATTGATGATGTTTTAGTTTTTGGATTTAGAATATAATGGTTTCACCGCAAAATAGTATTTTAAAAAATTTATATTAGTATTCAACATTTATGGTCTTTATGAAAAGAAAAATAATTATCCCTCTATACTTTATTTTTTTTACGCTAACTCTTCCATTAAATGCTCAGAAGAGCTCGCTCGACAGTTTTCTCCTGGTTCATCAGCATCAACATGATACGATAAAAATTCAACTTCTTCTTAAGGATTATTTTTCACTTTATCTTCGAGGCGTTGTATTGGATGGAAAAGATTGTTTGGATAAAGCCCTTGCGATTGCTGAACAGAACGAGGATTTATGGTCGAAGGGGATTGTTTTTAGGAAGTTCGGAGATTACTATAAGATTATTGGAGATCATGAAAAGGCAATTGATTATTATACTCAAGGGTTGAATATTTTCAAAGAATTTAAAAAAGAAACAACTCATGCCCAGACAGCCGAAGGTAATTTGGCTGACATTTATAATAATCTTGGAGCAACCTATCAAAGCATGGGGCAATATGAAGAGGCTATGTCAAGCCTGATTAAAGCATTAGGGTTTTATGAAACAATGAATGATTCGGCTGGGATTGCTAAAACCTATACGAATTTGGGTTTATTATATTTTGATCATAATGAATTTGATAAAAGCCTTGAGTTTTACAAGAAATCATTAGCAATAAAACGATTATTAAATGATCAAAGAGGAATTGCTTTTTTGTATAATAATATTGCTGTAATAAACTATAATACAGGAAATTATGATAGTGTAAGATATTATTTACAAAAATCATATGAAATACATGAGGATAGAGGAGACAGAAGAAATCAGGTGTTGGCATTATCCAACCTGGCTGAGATTTATAATACGTTAGGCCAAAAGCAGAAGGCGTTGGATAGTTACTTTCAGGTTTTAGAGCTGGAAAAGGCGTTGGGCGAAAAAGCTCAGATGGCCAAAACGTTTTTATTAATAGGAGATTTATATTTTTCGCGAAATGATTATAAACTGGCCAAAGCCTATTTTAACAAGTCGTTGCGAATGGCAGAAGAGGTTGATGCATTGGTAGATATAAAGGATGCATATAAAGCCCTTGCCCGAGTTTCCAAGATGGAGAGAGATTATAAAACTGCACTGGAAAATTTTGAGCTTTATCACGAGTATAATGACAGCATCTTTAATGCACAGAAGTCAAAGCAGATCAAAGAGCTTGAAACGCAATACGAAACCCGGAAAAAGGAGCAGCGAATAAGCATTTTGGAGAATGAAAAAATTATTCGTGATTTACAAATAAAAAGGCAGGAGTACCTTATTATTTCATTTATTCTTGGATTTTTGGTTATTTCGTTGTTCTTATTGGTTTTATTCAAAAAAAATAAAAAAATTCGGCAGGCTAAGGATAAACTTACTTATCAGAAAAAGCAAATTACAGACAGTATTGAATATGCTAGCAAGATTCAAACTGCGATCCTGCCACCTGATGAATTTATTACTCAGTTAATCCCTGAACATTTTATTTTTTATAAACCTCGAGATATTGTTAGTGGAGATTTTTACTGGGTTACCGAGAAAAATGACAAAATTGTTATAGCAGTGGTTGATTGTACCGGGCATGGAGTTCCCGGTGCCTTTATGAGCATGTTAGGAACAGCCATTTTGAATGAAATTGTAAATACGGATGAAGAACAAAAGACAAATACGATTCTTAATCTCTTACGAGAAAGAATTAAAAAATCGTTGCATCAAACCGGCAAAGAGGATGAAGCAAAAGATGGAATGGATATTTCTCTTTGTGTTTTGGATAAAAGTAATGACGTATTACAATATGCGGGGGCTTATAATTCATTGTTTGTCATAAGTGACAATCAATCGACAACTATAAAAGGGGATCGTATGCCTATTGGTATTTACAGAAATGAGAAAGAATCTTTTACAAATCATGCAATTAATATTCATCAGGGGGATATGCTTTATATGTTTACCGATGGTTATGTTGATCAGTTTGGCGGTAAAAATAAAAGAAAATTCAGAATAGCTCCTTTCAGAGACCTTCTTTTTACTATTCATGATAAGTCAATGGATGAGCAGAAAAAAATACTAGAAACAAAGTTCAATTCCTGGAAAGGCTCATTGGAACAAATTGATGACGTTTTAGTATTTGGATATAGAATTTGAGGGATCACCAGAAGATTTATTATCTTAGCGAAAAAATAAATTATAAATGATAAAAACAGACCATTATGAGACTTCTTTTAATAAGTAATTCAACCAATGCTGGAGAAGCATATCTTGATTATCCAAAACATGAAATCAAAAAGTTTCTTGGAGATAAAGTTAAAAAGGTGTTGTTTATTCCTTATGCCGCAGTAACCTTTTCGTTTGATGAATATCAGAAAAAAGTTCAGGATCGTTTTTCTGAAATAGGGTATGAGGTAGATTCGATCCATCATTACGATTATGATAAAAAGAAACAAGCCATCAAAGATGCGGAAGCCATTGTTGTTGGTGGTGGCAATACATTTCACCTTACAAAACTTATGCAGCAACAAGATTTACTGGAAACCATCCGTTACGAATGTTTAAAAGGAAAACTCTATGTGGGTTGGAGTGCCGGATCTAATGTTACCTGCCCTACGATTTGTACAACCAACGATATGCCAATTGTTGAACCGGAAAGTTTTCATGCCATTAATCTGATACGCTTTCAGATTAACCCACACTATCTGGATGCCAATCCTGACGGACATGCCGGCGAAACACGAGAACAAAGGATTAATGAATATTTGGTTGCAAATCCATACATATATGTTGTTGGGTTACGCGAAGGCACTATGCTTAAAATTGATAATGCCAAAGTTGAATTAATTGGCCCACGAAATGCCCGAGTCTTTAAACATGGCGAAGAACCTAGGGAACTCGCCCCAGGCGATGATTTTGACTTTTTGTTTGAGTAAAACAAATTAACCAAAAACAAATAAGCTGTCTTTTCTTTAATAGACAGCTTATTTGTTTAGTAATTTTTTATTTTTTGCGCTTAATTTATACATAATAAAATAAAAAAAATTAAACTTTCGTTTCACCATAAAATATTTTAACTTGTAACAGATTTTAAAGTTATTCGTCATATAATCAAATAAATAATAAAAAAATATTAAAAATGGTTATGATAAAAACAGATCAGCTGGTAAAAATATTTCGAATCGACGAAATTGAAACAACCGCCTTAAATAAAGTTGACCTGGAGGTTAAAAAAGGAGAATTTGTGGCAGTAATGGGCCCTTCTGGTTGCGGAAAATCGACCCTGTTAAATATTATCGGCCTATTGGACAATCCCACCAGTGGAGAACTTTGGTTTGATGGTATTGAGGTGTCCGGATTTAAGGAAAGGCAGCGAACCGAATTACGGAAATCGAATATTGGTTTTGTTTTTCAAAGTTTTAATTTGATTGATGAACTTACTGTGTATGAAAATGTTGAGCTTCCGTTATTATACCTAAAAGTTTCTGCCAAAGAACGAAAAGAAAAAGTAGATGCTGTTCTTGAGCGCATGAAAATTGGCCATCGTCGCAAACACTTTCCTCAGCAGCTTTCGGGTGGGCAGCAACAAAGGGTTGCAATTGCCAGGGCCGTTGTCGCAAACCCAAAACTAATTCTTGCAGATGAGCCTACGGGTAATCTTGATTCAGCCAATGGCGAAGAAGTAATGAAATTACTTACCGAATTAAACAAGGAGGGAATAACCATTGTTATGGTAACGCATTCTCCATCCGATGCTGAGTATGCGCATAGAATTATTCAACTATTCGATGGCCATATTGTAACCGAAAATATCAGTAAAATTTTATAATAAATTTTAGTATCTATCAGTTTATAAGGGGGCATTTGTCCCTTTATTTAGGTAATAAATATATTTGTGTACACTAAAAAATTGGCCAACATGAAAAACAAATTGATATTTGCGGTATTATTCGTATTACTGGGTTTTGCAGGGCATACCCAAAACATAGAAGAACGAAATATCGAATCATTCGATAAAATAAGTGTGTTTGGTAACATTCAGGTATTTTTAACCAAAGGAGAAGTGGGAACAGTAAAAATAAACTCAAATGAGGTTAATCCTTCCAAAGTAGTTACCGAAGTTCAAGATAAGCTTTTAAAAATAAAAATGAAATCAAATCTTTTTGATGATGTTACCGTTAAGGTATATTTAAATTATGATGATTTAAGGGAAATATCATCGAATGTTGCTGCTGAAATTATGGTAAAAGATAGAATTAACGCCGACAAAATTATTGCTACAGCTACCAGTGGTGGAAGAATTAAATTACAAGCTGATTTAAACGCTGTAGAGGTTAAAGTTTATCAAGGAGGGCATATTGATATTACAGGGAAATCTAAGCTGCAAGAATCACATGTAAATACCGGAGGTGTATTATCGGCAGCAAATTTTAAATGTGATGAGGTTTATATTAAAATGAATACCGGAGGGAAGGCGGATGTTTTTGTTCAGCAAAAAATTGACGCTAAGGTAAATACTGGAGCTAGCTTATCCGTATATGGGAAGGCTAAACAGGAAGTTTTAAAAACATCGCTGGGAGGAGAAATCACTCGCTGGAACGAATAAATATAAAAAGGGTTGGTCATCTAACCAACCCTTTTGTTTTAAAAATGTCTCGTCCTAAAATAAGTAAAACTTATTTAATCGTTTTCCTCTTCTTCGTCGTCGAGGAAATCATCCTCTTTGCCGTATAAGTCAATGTCCTCAAATTCTTCTATTTCATCAAATATTTCTTTTTTGAAATATTTTTGCTTTTTGGAGGCATTCACTTTTTTAACTTTCATTTCTCTTTCATCACCAAATGATTTGTTTTTCTTTGATTTCTGAAAATTTTTGTTTGATTTCATTGATACACGAATGTTTGTTAAAATTCAACAATAATTTAATTTGATTATAAGATTTTTGGAAGAGTTTTTACCTATATTTCTGTATTTTTTGGAAGACTGCTTGTATACTCAATAAGGGTTTATTTTAAATTGCAAGTTAATTATTTTTTTATTTTTAAAAAAAGAAATGGATTATTTTATTGCTGTTTTACCTGTTTTGCATCCACTACTTTATATAATTTATCCGATCTTCGGATAAGCTGTTCAATAGGGATGGAACACTTTTGGCCTTTTACGGCAGCAGCTGTGTTTTTCTGATCCACGCGAATTTCTTTAACGGTAGTTTCCACTACTCCGGTTGTAGGCCCGGTGATAAGAATATCATCACCCACCGAAACCTGGTTGGTTTCGATTAAAAATTCGGCGACTTTAATTTTGGAAAAATAGTTGGTTCCTTTCCCGATATAAATTTTACGTTTAGTAGCGCGCGAACCATATTTGTGACTCCATTCTCCTAATCGTTGCCCAAGGTAGTAACCATTCCAAAAACCACGATTAAAAACGGTAGCTAATCGCTTTTCCCATTTTTTTATTTTTTCTTCGTTATAGCTTCCATCTATATAGGCCTCAATAGCTTCATTATAACATTCACTAACCGTTTTAACATATTCTGGCGGACGAGCACGCCCTTCAATTTTTAATACCCTAACTCCGGCATCAAGCACTTTATTTAAGAATTTGATAGTGCTTAAGTCTTTCGGTGACATAATGTATTCGTTGTCTATTTCAAGCTCGTTGCCCGACTCCTTTTCTGTTACAATATAGGCTTTACGGCAGGTTTGCAAACAAGCGCCTCGGTTTGCCGAATAATTTTTTTCGTGCAGGCTTAAATAACACTTTCCGGAAATTGCCATACATAAAGCGCCATGGACAAAGAGTTCAATTTTCACAGGTTTCCCCGAGGGGCCTGTGATATTTTCCTTTTGTATGATTTTTGAAATTTCTGATATCTGGTCGAGGTTTAATTCTCTGGCTAATACAACAACATCGGCAAATTGGGCATAAAAACGAAGGCTTTCAATATTACTTATGTTTAGTTGTGTTGAGATGTGTACTTCAACACCTTTTTTATGGGCATAATTAATTACTGCTATATCAGAGGCAATAATTGCTGTTACGTTGTTTGCTTTTGCTGCATCGACAATTTCCTGCATTAAAGGTATTTCGTGATCATAAATAACGGTATTTACCGTTAAGTATGATTTTAATCCATGTTCTTCACAAATCGCAACAATTTTTTTTAAATCACTAAACGTGAAATTGTTGGACGAATTTGCGCGCATATTCATCTTTTCAATGCCAAAATAAACGGAGTTTGTCCCACCCTGAATAGCTGCCATTAGTGATTCATAAGAACCTACAGGAGCCATTATTTCAAAATTCTCTCTTTTCATTGTAGCTGTAAAATAATTGTTGCAAATTTAAATCATTCTAATGATAATCAAATGAGATTAATGGAAAAAGAGAAATTTGAAAATAAGGCGTGATTCAGGTTTTTAATCTTTTAGAATTTTTATGAGACAAATAAATCAATACTTCTGGTAAAGTATTTGATATACAATTAAAGGAATTTGTATTTTTGCAGACATAAATTGTAGAAATAGTGATACAAACAATTAAATCGATCGTTGTGGGATTAATTCTGGGAATGGTAATATTACTCATTACTTCAGGATTAATTACGTATTTTTATAAAGATGAAGTTAGCTTATATCTTGTTGAAGAGCTTAACGATCATATTTCTACCAAAATTGATGTTGAGAAAGTTAAGTTTTCTGTTTTAAAAAAGTTTCCTAAAGCATCGGTAGAGCTTGAAAACGTAGTGGCTTATTCTCCTAAGGGATATTTTTCAAAAATTCAACAATTTAATACCGATACTCTTTTTGCTGCACAAAGTGTTTTTGTACAATTTAACCTTGCTGATTTATGGAACAAAAGTTATCAAATAACCGACATTCATCTAAATCGTGCCGACATTCGTTTGTTTGTAGATCATCTGGGCGATGCCAATTATATTTTTTGGAAACAAAAAACCGAAGATAAAAAATCGGAATTTAATATCGATTTAAAGGGTGTAAAGATTACCAACTCCAAGTTACTTTATTGCAACAATGTTACTAAAACCACTTTGTTATCCACAATAGATAATCTTGATTTTGAAGGTAATTTTTCTCAAAAAAATTATTTAATGAAGATACAATCCGAGTTGTTTATAAATCAACTTGAAGTGGAAAAAATAAATTATTTAAGTAATAAAAATGTACATACCGAGTTAAAGTTAAATATTATTGATAAATTATATCAGATTGAAAATGGGATGCTTACGATTGAGGATTTAAATTTTATTGTAGATGGAGAAATTGATAATAAAGGAAATAAGCAAATTAATTTATTAATTAAGGGGAATGATTTACCGTTACGATCTGTACTTCATAATTTGCCACCATCTGTGATAAAGGATTTTTCTTCGATAAAAGGACAAAAAGGGGATGTTTCAATAGACTTAAATATTAACGGGAATGATATAAGCGTTAACCGCCCACAAATACAAGCCGAATTTTTAGTTGAAAATGCAAGTATTTTCGATAAAAAAAGAAATGTTAGCATCCATAATTTTTTTGTTAAAGGAAGCTATACTAATGGAGCGAATAAAGATACTGTCTCTTCGCAAATAATTTTTGAAAAATTTAATGCAACCATTAAAAACAGCCAGCTTAATGGGAAACTGAAGTTAACAAATCTTTACGATCCGCAGGTTAATGCAGAACTATTTACCAATTTTAATTTGGAAGATATTAATGCTTTTTTTAAGGTTGACACCATTGCCTTGCTAAATGGACATGCCGAAGCCAGTATTAATTATAACGGTAAATATGCAAAGTTAAAGAAACTTCAATTTGCAGATTTGTTTACTCCGAATTATTCGGTTGACTTAACGCTTTTAGATGCCGACTTTCAAATTAAAGATAATCCGGTAAAACTTGAGGGTATTAATGGAAACATTCAGCTTAACCGTAATTTAAAAGCGCAAAACCTGTCTTTTAAAATACAGGATAATGATTTTTTAATCAATGGTTATATATCACAACTGTTTGATTATTTCCACCATCAAAAAATGTTTAACGTTAAAGCGTCAGTGGTTTCTAACCATATTAATTTTAGTCAGCTTTCGCTATTGTTTAAAAAAGACGATGAAAAAAATGCATATCCTGTATATCGGTTACCCGAAAAAGTGGCATTATCTTTAAAACTAGACATTAAAAACTTTGAGGTAGGAAAATTTTCTGCAACAGCTATTCGTGGAGATTTAAATTATAAACCGCGAATGATCTCGTTACATGAAATTTCCTTTTATTCGATGGATGGATATGTAAAAGCTGGCGGTGTTATAACCCAAAAGTTTAACGATGACTTTTTGGTTAGAATGCAAAGCCGTTTAAATGAAATTAATATGCACAAACTCTTTTATTCGTTTAATAACTTTGGGCAGGAGTTTATTTCGAATAAAAATTTAAATGGAAATCTTACCGGAGAGGTGTTTTTCTCTTCTGAATGGAACGATCGGTTGCAAATTAATAAAAAAACTATTCGATCGGAGAATAATATAGTTATTACGAATGGTGAATTAATAAACTTCGAACCTTTATTAGGGCTATCTAAATTTATGGATGTACAAGAATTGCAACACATTAAATTTTCCACATTAAAAAATCAAATTACGATAAAGGATGAGAAGGTGTATATTCCTCAGATGAACATAGAGTCTTCGGCAATAAATATTGCAGCTTCTGGCATACATGGGTTTGACAATAATTTTACTTATCGTGTAAAAGTGCTCTTGTCGGATGTTATTTCCGGAAGATTAAAACGATCCGTTAAACGACACAGTGAATATGAAAATATTGAAGACGACGGATTAGGGCGCACCTCTTTGTTTTTATTAATTGAAGGAAATCCAGAAGATTATAAAGTGAAATACGATCGAAAAGCTGCCCGGGAAGAATTAAAACAAAATATTCAGCAAGAAAAATTAACTTTAAAACAGATTTTTCAGGAGGAGTTTGGTTGGGGAGAAAACGATTCTTCTTCCTTGATAAAAGAAGAAAAACAAACCAATAATAATTTTGAGATTGAGTGGGAAGAGGATAAAGAAAACAAATCCGAAGAGAAAGAAACGATCCAGAATAACGAGCAAAAGTTTGTTATTGAATGGGAAGAAGATACTCTTTTGTGAAAAAGTTATGATGGCTATATACTATTATGATTAAGTTCTCGTTACAATAATTATTAACCTTGAAATAAAAGATTATTGAATTGAACATTTACACCAAAAAACAAAAGTGGAAATTACTTCTTTTATTTGTTGCTCTTTTAATAGCAGCAGCATCTATACTTACCACCAATAATCTGGTAAAGCAATTAGCAAAAGAAGAACGCAAAAAAGTAGAACTTTGGGCACTGGGAATGCGAGAACTTACTGTTTTTGATAACAGGAACCATAACGATTCATATATCCTGGAGGTAATTAAAAGCAATGAAACGGTACCGGTAATTTTAACCGATAAAGACGGGAATGTTGTTTCTACACGTAATTTAGATCCTAATCGTGAAAATGACTCAGAGTATTTGGAGCTCCAGCTCGAAAAAATGAAAAAAGAAAATGAACCTATTGAAATTATTTTGCTTGATGGAAATAAAAACTATATTTATTACAAAGAATCTGTTTTATTAACCCGTCTGTTTTATTTCCCTATCATCCAGTTTGTGGTAATGATTATCTTTTTACTGGTAGCTTACCTTGCTTTTAGCACCTCGCGTAAAGCAGAACAAAATCAGGTTTGGGTAGGGATGTCAAAAGAAACGGCTCATCAATTAGGAACACCCACCTCTTCGCTTTTGGCTAATTTAGAGTTGTTAAAACTGAAAAAAGTAGATCAAGAAATTGTCGATGAATTTGAAAAAGATATTAACCGACTGGAAAAAATTACCGAACGATTTTCCAAAATAGGTTCAGTGCCTAAATTAACGAAACAGGATATTATTCCGGTACTTGTAAATGCCGTAAATTATATTAAAGCCAGATCATCCGATAAAATTAATTTTCAATTTAATTTTTCAGCAAACGATCAGGTACTTCTTCCGTTTAATGCCTCTTTATTTGAGTGGGTAATTGAGAATTTATGTAAAAATGCAATCGATTCAATGGAAGGGGTCGGAACGTTGAGTGTAATTTTAGACGACAGGATACAGTATCTGTATATTGACATAAAAGATCAAGGAAAAGGAATCCCTAAGTCGAAATATACAACAATTTTTCAACCCGGATTTACCACCAAGAAAAGAGGTTGGGGATTAGGTTTGTCGTTATCAAAAAGGATTATAGAAGCTTACCATAATGGTAAAATTTTTGTGTATCATTCAGAAATCAATAAAGGAACGATTATTCGAGTTGTATTAAAAAAACGATTAATATAAATTTTAAGAAAGAACGTTAAGCTTTGGCGTTTTTTCTTTTTTTATTCAAATATAAATTTATACTTTTGTACGATATAAATTTTTGTGAGGTGGATTATTTGAGAAAATATAGAGTTGATTTTCAGGGATTAAGTGAGGGTGCGCATGAATTTATTTTTAATGTGGATAATGCTTTTTTTCAAAGCATAGATTATTCTGACATTAAAAAGGGCACGTTGAAAACGACAGTTGTTCTTACAAAAAAAACTCAATTGCTTGAGTTGGATTTTAAAATTCAGGGTTTTGTAAATGTCATTTGCGATCGTTGCCTCGATGAATTTAAGATGCCGATAGATTTTCAGGGGCAGCTATTTGTTAAGTTTTCAGAAACGGAACAGGAAGATACGGATGAAGTAATGTATTTATTACCTGAAGACTATGAGTTAGATTTAGCTCATTACATATACGAAAGTATACGTTTAAGTTTACCTTTAAAATGTGTTCATCCTGATGACGAAAAAGGGAATAGCACTTGTAACCCTGAGATGTTAAAAAAGATTGAGAAATTAAAACCAGATAATTCTGCCGAAGATTTGATTGATTCAAGGTGGAGTGAGTTAATAAAACTAAAAGAAAATTAATATTAATAATAGTAAAAAATGGCACATCCAAAAAGAAAAACATCGAAGCAGAGAAGAGACAAGAGAAGAACTCATTACAAAGCAACAGCACCCACTGTTGCCACATGTTCGAATTGCGGTGCTACACACGAGTATCACAGAGTATGTCCTGAGTGTGGATACTATAGAGGGCAGTTAGCTGTTGAGAAAGAAATGGAAGCATAACTGTAATACATCCGTATGAGAATTGGAATAGATATTATGGGTGGTGATTTTGCTCCTGAAGCTGCAGTTTTAGGAGCAATTTTAGCTCATAAAGAGTTATCATACGACGATCGTCTCGTTTTAATTGGCGATGAGGTACAAATTAAAGACTTATTAAAACGGGAAAAGGCTAGTCCCGAAAATTTTGATATTGTTCATGCTTCCCAGGTCATTGAGATGAGTGATCATCCCGCAAAGGCTTTTGCCAAAAAACCGGATTCAAGTATAGCAAAAGGGTATAAACTACTTGCTTTAGGAGAAATTGATGGGTTTTCCAGTGCCGGAAGTACAGGAGCAATGTTAGTTGGTGCAATGTTAGCCATAAAAGTAGTTTCCGGGATTATTCGCCCCGTAATTACTGCTGCGATTCCAAAACCCGATGGTAATTATTCCCTTATTCTAGACGTTGGAATTAATCCCGACACTAAACCAGATGTATTATATCAATATGGTATTTTGGGATCATTATATGCAAAACATGTGTATAATATAAATGATCCAAAGGTGGGATTAATGAATATTGGATCTGAAGAAGAAAAAGGAAATCTGGTGGTTAAGTCGGCACATGAATTAATGAAAGACACTGCAGATTTTAATTTTATTGGCAATGTGGAAGCAAATGAATTATTTGCAGGAAATCGGGTGGATGTTATTGTATGTGATGGGTTTGTAGGGAATGTTATACTTAAAGAAGCAGAAGCCTTTTATACATTGATAAAGAAAAGAAATATTCAAGACGAATTCTTTGAAAAATTTAATTTCGAAGATTATGGGGGAACGCCAATATTAGGAGTAAATAAAAACATTGTTATAGGCCATGGAATATCGCGCCAGGTGGCTATCAAAAATATGATACTCCACACAAAGGAAGTGGTTGAGGCAAAACTTTCTGATAAAATTAAGGAGGCATTTAAATGACAAAATTAAGAGCAACGATTACCGGTATTGGAGCTTATGTTCCTGATTATATTTTAACCAACGATGAGCTGAGTAAAATGGTCGACACTTCGGATGAGTGGATTATGACCCGAATTGGAATCAAAGAGCGACGGATTATTAAAGAAAAAGGAGAAGGTTCTTCTTTTGTTGGTTCAAAAGCCGTTAAACAATTACTTGAAAAAACCGGAACGTCACCCGATGAAATAGATTTGCTGATCTGTGCAACGGTTACGCCCGATCATCAATTTCCTGCTACAGCAAATATTATTAGTGACAAAGTAGGAATAAAAAATGCACATAGTTTTGATATAAATGCCGGTTGTTCAGGTTTTTTATATGCCTTAGATACGGCATCTAAATTTGTAGAAGTAGGTACGCATAAAAAGGTAATTGTTGTAGGCGCAGAAAAAATGTCTTCGATTGTTGATTATCAGGATCGTACAACATGCCCTATTTTTGGTGATGGAGCAGGAGCTGTACTTCTTGAACCCACAACCGAAGATATTGGAATTGTTGATTCGATTCTGCAATCAGATGGTGTTGGAAGGATTCATCTTCACCAAAAAGCTGGAGGATCTGTAAAACCTGCTTCACATGAGACCATTGATGCTCGTGAACATTTTATTTATCAGGAAGGACAACCTGTATTTAAATGGGCAGTATCCAAAATGGCGGATGTTTCGGTAGAGATGATGAAACGTCATGGAATAGCGCCGGATGATTTAAACTGGCTGGTTCCTCACCAGGCCAATATGCGTATTATTGAAGCTACAGCTAAGCGTATGGGGATAAAAAGAGAACAGGTAATGATCAACATCCGGCGTTATGGAAACACTACTGCCGCTACCCTGCCACTATGCTTATGGGAGTGGGAAGACCAGTTGAAAAAAGGGGATAATCTTATTTTAGCTACATTTGGCGCCGGATTTACCTGGGGCTCTATGTATATAAAATGGGGCTATGATGGAAAATAATAATTGAAACAGAATATTAGTATTGCAATAAAAAACATCCAGGCTAAATAAAGTTTGGATGTTTTTTTATTAAAACATTTATAACTACGAGGAGATTTAATAAAAGAACAGTAAGAATCCTTATCCTATAAATGATGTATAACTTTTATAATCATTTAAAAATCAAACTTTAATAATGCTTATTTATTATGTATATTTGTAATAGGGTCATAGTATTAACCTTATTAGTTATGAAAAATTTGATTTTTATTTTATTGTTTTTTTCTCAAATTGCTTATTCTAGTACAAAAAAAGACAGCCTATTTAAAGCACTTCGTATTGCAAAAGAAAAGAAGTCAACCAAAGAAATAGCAAAAACCTATAAAGAAATAGCAAAATACAATTATTTTCAGGAATTTGAGTATGATTCATCAATAAAGTACAGCAAATTAGCTTTCCCGATTTATCAGAAACTAAAAGATAAACCAAACCAAGCCTATATTTATAAATTAATGGGTTATGCTTATGTTGATAAAGAAAATTATAATGAAGGTATAGCCTATCTGGATTCAGCCCTAAACATATACCGTGAGACGGATTTTAAACTGCCTATTATTCAGGTTTATACCAACAAAGGAATTGCTTATAGCTATATAGATAATAATGAAAGATCAATTAAAGCTTTTGAAAAAGCGATTGAATGGAGTAAAGAAATAAATGATAGCAATCAATTAGCAACTAACCTGCTTAATGTTGGTATTATTCACAGTTCATCAGGAAAGTTTCCCTTAGCCATTGACCACTTGATTCGAGCTTGCGAAATTTTTGAGCAAATAAAGGACTCTGTAACTATAATTAATACTTATCTGGAAATTGGAGATGTTTATCAAACCTGGGATAAAAATGATATTGCATACACCTATTATGAAAAAGCCAATAAACTAAAAGATAAAATAACAGATAAGAAAGTGTTAGCCTCTCTTTACGATGCTATGGGTTATACCAGTGAAAAGCAGAATAACATCAAAAAAGCTCAGTCTTTTTATAATGATTTATTAAAATTGAGTAAGGAAATAGATTACAAGGCAGGAATATCTCAGGCATATTACCGCTTAGGAAACGTAATGCTTAAGCAAAAGGATTATCAGTCAGCAATTAAAAATTTTTATTGGTCGCTTGAAATAGAAAAGGAGATTGGTTCTATTCAGGGGATTGTTTATATGAAAAATCTTTTGGCTGCTACATATAATAAAATTGGAAAATATGCAGAAAGTTTAAGGTTATTAAGAGAATCACGTATTATCTGCTTAAGAAATAATCTAACGAAAGAGGTTAATGAAAATAATAAAATGTTTTATGAAACATTTAAAAACATGGGATTAAGTGATAGTGCTTTATATTATTATGAAAAATATGTAGCATTAGAAGATTCCATTTATGGTGAAAAACAAGAACTTCTTATGGAGGAGTTACGGGAAAAATATGAAGCAGGAAAAAAAGAAAATACAATATTAAACCTTACTACCGAAAAACAATTACAACAAGAAAAGTTAGCCCGGCAAAGACAACGTTTTGTGGCTTTTATCGTTATTTTTATTTTACTGTTACTTGCAGCGATTTTGTTTTATATGCATCAAAAACGAAAAGAAGAAAACCGGAAACTACAAATTAAGCAAAAGCTCTTTCGATCTCAGATGAATCCGCATTTTATTTTTAATGCATTAAATTCAATTAAGAATTTTATGCTAAATAATGAAAAACATAAAGCTGCAGATTATATGGTTGACTTTTCTCAACTTATGCGCCAGGTTTTAGATGGTTCTATTGATGAACTTAAGAATCTTGACACAGAACTATCATTAATTAAAAATTATTTAAAACTTCAACAGTTAAGACATAACCATACTTTCCAATTTGAATTTTTCATTGATAATGAAATACCGACCGAAAGAGTATTGTTTCCATCAATGCTTTTACAACCATTTATCGAAAACTCAATACTTCATGGTGTTTCTGATGGTGGTGATCATATTATCATTGAAATACTTAAGCGGTCAAACCATTTAGTGGTTAATATTAAGGACAATGGCCCGGGATATTTTAACACAATTAAAAATAAGAACAAATCTCATAAATCGAGAACCTTGCAAATTACCAGAGAACGAGTAAGAATTTTAAAAAAAATATATCGCTGGAAGATACAATTCGAAATTAAAGCATTAAATGAGATCTCTCAGAAGGGAACTATAGTTTCTTTTGAGCTTCCTTATAAATATGCTTAAAGTTGAATGTAGCTGCTTTATAAAAAGAAAAAATCAATGAATAAACTAACCATTATCGAAGACGAAAAAGCCGAAAGAGATAATATTAAAAAAATTATTCCTCAATATTTTTCAGATATTGAAGTTGTTGGCGAAGCAGATTCGGTAGAATCAGGGGTTAAGCTTATTCAATCAGTAAATCCTGATATTCTAATAATGGATATTGAGATTAAAGGGGGGCGTTCTTTCGAGATCATTAAAAAGCTTGGAAAGGTTGATTTTAATATAATTTGGGTCACTGCCTATGAACAATTTGCTATTCAGGCTTTTAAATTTAGCGCCATTGACTTTCTGTTAAAGCCCTACAAATCGGCCGAACTTGTTGAGGCAATTCAAAAAGCTACGGAGATAATAAATCATCAAATATATTTAAAAAAGTTAGAAGCTCTTCTTCACAACCTTAATATCCCGTTGAAAAAACAAATAGTTATTCATACTACTGAAGCTTTTTTTATTCTTGAAGTTTCTGATATCGTAAGATGTATGGCGGATGATAATTACACCCATTTCATTATGGACAATGGAGAGAAAATAGTGGTAAGTAAACCGTTAAAAAAATACGAAAACTTATTAAAAGATTTTGGGTTTTGCCGTGTCCATCAATCTCATCTGGTGAATCTTAATAAACTGGTTCGGTTTAATAAGTTAGGAAAACCTTCCCTGGTTTTAAAAAACAACGATGTAATACCTGTTTCCAAAGGTATGAGATCCAATATTGTTGATTTTTTAAATTCATTGTAAATCAAATAATCGTTCATTATACCCAAATTCTTTCTAACGGATACCGTATTCTAATTCTTTTTAAGATATTTAGGATGAGATTGTTGTAAATATTAATTTTAAATATAATTACAATCTATTATTAATCCTAAATAAAAAATCTATGAAAAAATTTATTTTTTTATTCGTTTGTGTTTGCCTGGGCTTTACTACCCAAAGTCAGATAATCGTAAACGATTTAATTAGCTCCGGAGGTGGTAGTTTCCAAACAATGGACTGGTCTGTGGCAGAGTGCATGACCGAAACTTATGAACAGTCAGGGATTATACTTACCCAGGGATTTCATCAAGGACGTAAAAACCAGGAAACAGCTGTTTATGAAATGGCGGATATGTCAGGTAAAATATCTGTTTATCCAAATCCGGTAAAAGACAATATGAATATTGTTTTGGATACTGAATGTTTAAAAAACTCATCGATCCGTTATACCATTATCAATGAGAGTGGGCAGGTTAAATTAGAAGGAGAAAACCTTACTGAAACAAATGCGATAAACATTCAACAGCTACCTCCCAGATTATATATTTTAAATATTTTATCAGACAAAAAAATTATGCAATCATTTAAAATCATTAAAAAATAACCAAAAAAACCAAAAATTATGAAAAAGACATTATTTACATTCGCAATTGTTTTTTTTACTGCTTTATTAATTAAAGCCCAAACCCCCAATCAATTCAAGTATCAGGCCACTCTTAGAAACAGTGACGGCTCAATTATGGCTGAAGAAAATGTTGACATGGATATAAAAATACTGGAAGGATCTGAATCCGGAATGGCTGTTTTTACCGAAACACATAATGTTACAACCACAGAATATGGTGTGGTTAGTTTGAATGTCGGAAGTACTGAAGATTTAACAGTAGTTAACTGGGGTGATAACGACTATTTTCTTGAAATCTCTGTTGATGGGACAGTTATTGGTACCAGCCAAATTCTTTCTGTACCATATACTTTATATTCAAAAAATGCAAACCAGGCGGAAAGTTTACGACTTTCAAACGGTGGAATAATGAAAGAATTTTTAGAAGTCCAAGGTACAACAGATCCAACGGATCCTTATCTGTATGTTGATTATCCTGAAGGATATGATAAGAATAACACTAGAGTTTTATCTTTTGAAGTTCAATATATGGGACAGACCTGGATGGGAATAGGAAGGCTTGGTGAAATATCGGTAGGGCTTGGTAATACACAAATATATCTTTATTATATGGATGCAGCAACTTATAAAGACAAACCTTTTCGTTTAATCATAGCTAAGGTTGAAATATAATTTCTTTAGAATAAAACTTATCAAATGAAGAAAATATGTATAATTATTTGTGCCCTTATTTTTAGTAGTAACATAAGGGCACAACCCATGGAACTGGAGTTTAATACCGAAGTATCTCCAGGCACAACCATCACTCTCCCTCTTTATGGTATAACAAGTGTAACAATTAACTGGGGTGATGGCAATGAAGAAAACTTTACCACAAGTGCAGATATTGAGCATACTTATGTTTCAGAAGGAACTTATCAGGTGAATATTAGTGGTTCTTTTTCAAAATTTGGAAAAGACTCTCAAACATACGATAATGCGGATAAACTTATTAAAGTTTTAAATTTTGGAGATGTTGGGCTGACAGACCTTTCGGGAGCCTTTAGAAATGCCGTTAATCTGATTGCACTACCAACACAAATCCCTTCAACAATAACGAATATGTCATTTATGTTTTACAATGCTTCCTCTTTTAATCAGGATTTGCCCTGGGATGTAAGCAATGTTACCAGTATGAATGCAATGTTTAGGGAGGCAATATCCTTTAATGGAGCCATAAATGACTGGAATGTTGAGAATGTTACCACGATGGCGTCAATGTTTGCTTATGCCGAAAATTTTAATCAGGATATTAGTAACTGGGATGTAAGCAATGTAACGGATATGTATAGTATTTTCTATAATGCTACTTCATTTAACGGGGATATTGGTTCATGGGACGTAAGTAACGTGCAAAATATGAGTTTTATGTTTTATAGATGTGCTAATTTTAATCAAGCCATTGGTAGTTGGGATGTTAGCCATGCGGAAACCATGGCATATATGTTTATTGAAGCATCCTCTTTTAATCAGGATATTTCGGCTTGGAATGTTAGTAATGTTACTACAATGACCAACATGTTTCGTTATGCATCATCCTTTAATCAGGATATAAATTCATGGGACGTAAGTAATGTGACTAATATGACCTATATGTTTTGTGGGGCAGATAATTTTAACCAAGATTTAGACAATTGGGATGTAAGTCAGGTTTCAAGTATGAAGAGAATGTTCTACGATGCATTGTCATTTAACGGGGATATTAGTTCATGGGACGTAAGTAATGTGACTAATATGACCTATATGTTTTATAATGCTGAAAATTTTAACCAGGATATTGGTTCTTGGGATGTTGGTAACGTTACCAATATGAGCCACATGTTTCTTTATGCAACTAAATTTAATCAAGACCTGGGAAACTGGGATGTTGGTAATGTTACCGATATGAGTTATATGTTTGCTTCAGCAACTAACTTTAATCAGGACTTGGGGAACTGGAACATGAGTAATGTTGAAAATGTAACAGAAATGTTTGCTTCAACAACATTATTTACTGCATTTTATAATAATTTATTAATAGGCTTGGCCGGCCAATCTTTACAAAATAATTTATCATTTAATGCGGGCAATGCTAAATATTCTCCCGGAGATGCAGCTACTGCCCGACAAGAAATTATTGATAATTTTAACTGGGATATATTGGATGGTGGATTATCGGAACTACCGGCAGTTGTTACTTCTGAAGTAATAAATGTTAATGATACATCAGCAGTAACCGGTGGCGAAGTAATGGCCGATGGGGGATACCCTGTCACAAGTATTGGTGTAGTTTGGGATATATCTGAAGAACCCACACTGTTGAATAATGAGGGATATACCGAAGATGAATATATAGAAGGAGCATATGAGTTTGTAAGTGAAATGAATATGCTTGTTCCGCTAACAAAGTATTATGTTAGAGCATACGCTACAAATAGTGAGGGTACAACATATGGAAATACGTTCAGTTTTACAACGACAAAAACATTAACTATTGCAGGCACATTTACTGTTTTTGATAAAACGTATGACGGAAATATGGAAGCTGAAATAGATGAGAATAATCTGACGTTGGAAGGTGTTAGTGGATCAGACGACGTTGAATTAACAGCAGTGGTTGTCGCATTCGAAACAGCAGAGCCTGGCGAAAATGTTTTAGTAACAATTAATGATGCAACCCTTGAAGGCCTTGATGCTGATAACTATATATTGTCTCTTGAAGGTTCGCCTACAACGGGAGCACAAATAGCACGTAAGGATATTACAATAAAAGGATCATTTACTGTTGTAGATAAATCGTATGATGGAACTACCGAAGCAGAAATAGACGAAAATAATCTGGTTTTAGATGGTGTGATTGCATCAGACGATGTTGAGTTAACCGACATACATGCTGTATTCGAAACAGCAGAGCCGGGTGAAAATATTTTAGTAACCATTGAGGAAGCAACTCTTGAAGGCAATGATGCTGATTGTTATCAATTATCCCTCGAAAATTCACCAACTACCGTTGCTAACATAACACAAGCGGTAAATGTTGATAAAGTCTATTTTGATCATATTATTATTTATCCTAACCCTTTTGCTGATTATTTGACATTAAAGAATGCTGAGGATGCATTACAAATTAGCATAATTGATGCTTTAGGGAATGTTATTTTAAAGGAAAAAGATTATAATGAAAATATTATAAACACGAGAGATTTTAAAAGTGGTTTATATTTTATGGTGATTTCAAAAGCGAATCAAAAAAGAGTATTTAAATTAATTAAACAATAAGTCTTTATCGCTTAAAACGAGTAAAATATAAATTATATTAAGCGGCCTTAGCTTAATATGTTGATTTTAGCTAATGATAGAACGAAAAGCTAACGCACTAAAAATAAACGAGATAGTTGATAGCCCGTATGAGGTCTAAAATCTGCTTAGCCGCTCCAAGCGGCTTGGCAGATTTGATCAATAAATGTAATAAAAATTCTAAATTTGGAAGGGTTAGATTATTTGGAAAGAGAAGAAAAACGCGCTTGGATAAAATCAATAATTTTAATTGCATTTTTTTTGGGATTGTCAGACTCCAGTTTAATTGGGAAAATAGTGTGTTTTTCACGTTTTTCTAACCCATACCGATAGGTTTTATCGTAGTACGATAATGCAATTTTTGCAACAGTGGCTAAATCGCCATTTTTAAGCGATTCTAATGCTTCTTTTGTATTTTGCCCACCAAGTCTTTTTTTTATTTTTAAAATACAATTTTCAAGATGTTTAGTGTCATAAACGGCATATTCTTTCATTAGCCGATCTATTCTGCTTTGGTTATCCAGCTGGATATTTATTACAGTAGCTTTTCGCATTCTGTCGTAAAGTTCCTGGGGAATCCAGTTTGCTCCAATCGATTTGCTTTCATCTTCTAACCAGATAGGTTTTGAAAGGTCAAACGAAATCCATTTCCAGATTAATAAATTTTCGAATTGCTCATTGGGGGGTTGCTCGTTTTGGCCTAGAGCCCCAAAAGCAGATCCTTTATGATTAGCAATACTTTCTAAATCTAAGACTTGCTCACCTTGTTTTGCCAATTCTTGTAATATGGCTGTTTTTCCGCTACCCGTATATCCTCCAAGAATGATTAGCTTATTTCCTTTTGTGAGTTGGTATTTTCCAAATCGCCTGAAAGCTTTATAACCACCTTCGAGGGTATAACATTTTATACCTATTGTTTCAAATAACCAAGCCATAGAAGCGCTGCGCATGCCTCCACGCCAACAATAAATTAAAAGCTCGTTATTTTTTGCAATAGAACGTGCTTGTTCAGCAAAACCACGTAATTTGGCACCTACAATTTCTAATCCTTTAAAGACTGCTGGCTCCCGACTTTCCTTTTTGTAAATTGTACCAACAATTGCTCTTTCTTCATTATTAAATATAGGAATATTAATAGCTCCCGGAATATGGCCTGTTTGGAATTCTCCCGGAGAACGTACATCTATAACTGGTGTTGATCTTAATTTATGGACAAATTTTTCTGGTGCTATTGTAGTAGCCATAATAGATTTACAAAATTATGAGCGAAATTAGTTAAAAATATTTTAATCTTGTAACTTTTCTTAAAAGAGTTTTATAATAATAAATGAAGAAAGAAAACTTAATAAAGGAGTATTTTTTAATCTTCTAAAAAATTACCTAATATAGAGCTACTGCCTTTTCTAGTATTTTTACCGGCAGGTGAAATGCGCTGAATAAGCTTTCGGATAGGCATGGATTGTAGCCAAACTTTTCCTGTACCACGAAGTGTTGCCAAAAAAAGGCCTTCGCCACCAAATGCCATCGACTTTAAACTTCCCGTGCTTTCAATATTAAAATCTGTTTGTGGTTCATAGGCAACAATACAACCCGTATCAATTTTTAAAGTTTCATTTTGTAAGGTTTTTTCAATAATAGTTCCTCCAGCATGAATAAAAGCTTTTCCGTCTCCCTCCATTTTTTGTAAAATAAACCCTTCGCCACCCATTAAACCACTTCCTAATCTACGATTTAAATGGATCGATATTTTGGTGCCCAGGGCGGCGCATAAAAAACCATCTTTTTGAACTATAATTTGTCCTCCACTTTTTTGTAGATCGACAGCAATAATTTTTCCTGGATAAGGGGCAGCAAAAGCTACTTTTTTCTTCCCCAATCCGTGATTGGTAAAATGAGTCATAAAAATTGATTCGCCCGTAATTAATCGGCTGCCAGCTGATAATAATTTACCCATAAATCCCTGATTTGGTGTAGAGCCATCGCCTAATTTTGTTTCAAAAGCAATTTCATCTTCCATATAAGTCATTGCTCCAGCTTCGGCAACAACCGTTTCTTGTGGGTCAAGTTCAATCTCAACGAGTTGAATGTCGTCTCCAAGAATTTTATAATCAAATTCGTGTGCTTGCATATTTTTTGTTTTATACAATCCGTTTTTGATTATTGGTTAAGTTAAAATTTAACTAATTTGATTGTTCTGAAAACCATCGGATTAAAACTTTTTTAATTTCTTCTATTCTAACCGGTTTAGCTAAATAATCGTTCATCCCGCTATTAAAAGCTTGTGTTTTGTCTTCTTCCCTGGCGTTTGCAGTCATAGCAATAATTGGTAACTGATACCCCATGCTTCTTATTTCTGCTGTGGCTTCTAATCCATCTTTTTCGGGCATCATGATATCCATAAAAACAATGTCAAACGTATTTTCTTTAATTTTATCAACACACTCTTTGCCATTTTGCGCAATGGTTATTTCGTAGCCCAGATTTTTAAATATGGTTTGTGCCACTCGTTGATTAATGATGTTGTCCTCGGCCAAAAGGATTTTTATATTTTTTTTAAGTTTGTTTAATTCTGGGAGTTC
>JAYEKP010000031.1:0-24790 GCA_034661075.1 Bacteroidota bacterium | reverse complement strand
GGAAACCGGAGCATTCCCAAGTTCTCATGTCGGAATAACGACTCTGTTTATCCTTGTAATTTTCAAATATTTTAAAAAATTTTTACCTGTGCTGGTTTTGTTGAGTAGTTTACTGTTTTTATCTACGGTTTATATCAAAGCACATTATGCTATTGATGTAGTAGCTGGAATTATTTCGGGTATATTGTTTTATTATCTTTCCCAATTTATTTTAAACAGATATTATTCATAATTTTATTTATCTTAACAAAATATTTCCATTTATTATCATTTCATTTTAAGATGATTGAAATTACTGAAGTTAAAAATAAAAAAGATCTAAAGGATTTTATCTTTCTGCCTGAGAAAATTCATAAAAATCATAACAATTGGCTTTATCCATTATACTCTGACGAATGGATTTTGTTTGATCCTAAAAAAAATAAAGCATTTAATTATTGTGATACCATTTTAGCCCTGGCTAAAAAAGACGGAAAGACTGTTGGCCGCATTATGGGTATTATCAACCATAAATATAACAAAATTCATCAGGAGCAAAATGGCCGTTTTTGTTTTATGGAAACCTATGATGACCAGCAAGTTTTTCATGCTTTAATCACGTTTATTGAGCAATGGGCAAAAACTAAAGGGATGAAAAAACTAATCGGCCCGTTTGGTTTTTCCGATAAAGATCCTCAAGGATTTCTTGTAGAAGGATTTGATCAACCCACTGTAATGGTTACCAATTGCAGTTTACCATTCATGGCAACATATATCGAGGATGAAGGTTATACCCCAAAATTAGATTTAGTACAATACAAGATAAATATCCCCGAAGAAGTTCCAACCCTTTATCATCGCATTGCACAAAGACCAATAAAAAACGGATATCAATTAATTGAATTTACCAAACGGAAACATCTTAAACCTTATATACACCCTATTCTTACATTGACCAATAATGCATATACGGATATTTTTGGTTATGTTCCATTTAGTCAGGAAGAAATGGATGATTTTGCCCAACGTTATTTATTAATATTAGATCCTGACTTCATTAAAGTTATTACCAATTCAGATAAAGAAGTAGTAGCCTATGTTGTTGGAATTCCAAATTTAAGCAAGGGGCTAAAAAAAGCAAAAGGACGTTTGTTTCCTTTTGGCTTTTTAAAGATTTTACTGTCCATGAAAAGAACCAATCAACTGGATTTGTTTTTGGGTGCCATAAAAAACGAACTTAGAAATACAGGTTTAGACTCCATTTTAGCAAAAGCAATCTTAAATTCAGCGAAAGCACGCGGGTTAGAAATAATAGACAGTCATGTAGTGATGGAATCGAATACGCGTATGCGAGCTGAAGTAGAAAGAATAGGTGGAAAAATTTATAAGCGCTACCGGGTTTTTCAAAAGGATTTACAATAAAAAACAAATTGCAATCGATTGATTAAAACAAACCCGCCTGGCCGATTGGAAGGGTCAAACGAATGATTCAACATTTTTTCTTCTTTAGCAAACTCCTTATGAAAAAAAGTATAGCAAAAAAAATGGAGACATATAGAGTCCCCATTTTTAAAGAATATGTTAAAAACGTTTAATTATTACCCAAAATCAGAGGCAACCCATCCTTTCCACTTCCAATTACAACCACTTTTGCATTTTGCGATTCGGAAAGTTTAACAGTAGCTTCTATTCCTCTCATCTTTAATAATTCCGGAGTTAAACTGTTATTAATAATTTTGTTAGCTCGTGCTTCACCTTCGGCAGCAATACGCTTTCGTTCAGCTTCACTTTCTTCTCTATCCAGTTTGTATTGATAAGCCAGCGCTTTTTGTTCTTCCTCCAGTTTAAATTCAATAGCCTCTTTAATTTTCGTTGGAAGTTTAATCGAACGGATAAGCAATGTCGACATCATAATATTATTACGGTCAGTACCTAACGTTGCACGCGTTTCCTTTTTAATGGATTCTTCCACTTCATTCCTTTTGGTCGAATAAATTTCTTCGGCAGTATATCTTCCCATAACCTGGCGCACGGTGGAACGCATTTCCGGAATTACCAATTTTTGGATATAGTTTTCGCCAAATGTTTCGTGCAAATAACCTATACGAAGGGGTTCAGGGTTAAATCGCATGGTTACATCCACGGAAATGGATAATCCATTTTTATCTAAAACATCCATGGACTCTTCTACCTGTTGTTCTCTCACATCATAACGATACATCTTATTCCATGGAGCAATAATATGAAATCCTTCAGTTTTTACATTTTCTTTGTCCAATCCTGTGGTGAACTTTCTAAAAATAACGCCTCGTTCACCCGGTTGTATGGTAACAAATGATGAACTACCAAATATCAATAGTATTATCACTACGATACCTGCAGTTACCAATAAAGAAGTTGATACTTTTTTCATAATTTCCTTTTTTTAATGATTATTTGAATGGATAAAATTAAAACATTATCCACAACATAACAAAACAATACTAAAGAACTATTGAAAATTACTTTATGCAAAGAGTTATAAACAGTCTCAATGACTATTTCTTTTGGAGTTGTTGATTTTTATTTATTGCGCTTTTAAAATTTTTTAAATAGCTTTGAAAGCTCTATCATTATTATCTAGGAATAAAAAGAAACTAACCATGAAAATTAAAGAGTCTGAATTAATCATTAATCCCGACGGGAGTATATATCATCTTCATTTATTACCGGAAGATATTGCAGATAATATTATACTGGTAGGTGATCCGGGAAGAGTTGAAGTGGTTGCCGGATTTTTTGAAAGAATCGAATTAAAAAAACAAAACAGAGAATTTTATACGATTACTGGAACTATCAATAATAAAAAAATTAGTGTTATTTCAACGGGTATTGGTACGGATAATATTGACATTGTTGTTAATGAGTTAGATGCTCTGGCAAATATTGATCTAAAAACAAGAGAAAAAAAGAAAGAACACAAAGCGTTGAACCTAATCCGTATCGGGACATCCGGATCGTTACAGGAAAATATCCCGGTCGATTCTTTTTTAATGAGTGTGAAATCGGTTGGTTTTGACGGATTACTTAATTTTTATCAAGATCGAAACCAAATTGCAGATTTAGCTTTTGAAAAAGCTTTTAAAGATTATGTACAGTGGAATCCTTTGCTCACCTCACCTTATATTGTAAATGCATCGGAGCAATTAATCCAAAAACTTGATGGCGAAGACATTAAAAAAGGAATCAACATCTCGGCACCAGGTTTTTATGGTCCGCAAGGACGTGTGTTAAGGCTGCCCATTGTTGATGATGATTTAAACGACAAAATTGAAGCTTTTAATTACCAGGGACAAAAAATTACCAATTACGAAATGGAAAGCTCGGCTATTTATGGACTATCCAAATTATTGGGCCATCATGCCATTACCATTTGTGTTATTATAGCCAATCGGGCATCCAAAACGTATAGCAAAGATTATAAACCGATTGTGAAAAAACTTATAGAGAGGGTGCTAGTAAGAATAAGTAAGTAAACAGTGGGCAGTAAATAGTAAATAGAAGGTAGCATTAAAATCCAAAGTAAGAGAATACGTGTCAAACAAAAAAAAAATACAAGCTCTTTTCCAGTTGCTTGATGATCCAAGCAATGAGGTTTATCATCACGTTTCAAAAAATATTTTACAACAAGGGGAAGATATTATCCATGAACTCGAGAAAGTATGGGAAACCTCCTTTAATGAAATATTACAGGAAAGAATAGAGGATCTTATCCAGGAAATTCAATTTAAGTCAACATTAAACCACCTCAAAATATGGAAAGAATCAGGAGCTGAGGATATTTTTGAAGGAGCATATCTCGTTGCTAAATACCAATATCCGGAACTTAAATTTGAGTCGGTTCAAAAGCTCTTTGAAAAAATAAAAAGAGATGCCTGGCTGGAAATAAACAATAACTTAACAGCCCTGGAAAAAACAAAAGTACTTAATCATATTTTTTTTCATGCTCATGGGTTTTCAGGGAATAGTATAAACATACAGGCTCCGCAAAACGCTTTTATCAATCATGTGCTGGATACCAAAAAAGGGAACCCCATTACCCTGGGTATAATTTATATGGCTCTGGCCAACCAGTTAGATATGCCTGTTTACGGAATTAACCTACCCAAACATTTTATTTTGGGATATGTTGATCCCTTATACCAATCGTTAACTAACGAACAAGAAATACTATTCTATATTAATCCTTTTAATAAAGGTGCGGTTTTGGGAAAACGTGAAATAAACTATTTTTTAAAACAGCAGAATATAAAACCTGAAAAATCATATTATTATCCATGCTCAAATCTCAAAATTATTCAAAAATTAATTTTAAATTTAATATATTCGTATGAAAAATTAGGCTATCCTGAAAAAGTAGCTGATATGAAAAAAATGTATTATTGTACTAAATAATTTAAGATATGACAGAAGAAAAACGAAACGATGAGATTGATTTGATAGAAGTATTTACCAACATATATCTATTTTTCAAAAAACATTTCTGGTTTTTATTTGGAGCTGTATTAGTAGGGGCTATACTAGGTTATTCTACCAAATTTTATACCCAAAAATTTTATGAATCTTCCATGTTGATTGAATCGGAAATTCTTAGAGAAGATATTTTAAAAGAATATATTGACAATATCCAATCCCTTAAGGAAGACAAAAATTATAATTTTCTAAGTGAAAAAATGGATATAGAACCCAATAAGTTAATTAATTTAATAAGCATTGAATCTGAGATTATTAAAGATAAAAATATTCATATAAAAGTTAAAGCTCATACAAATACTATTCTACAGAAGCTTGCAAAAGGTATAGCAAACTACATTAACAAGGAAGAATATGTCCAAAATGAAATTGATATCTTTAAGAAAAATACTCGCGATTTAATTAATAAAATCAATCAAGAAATCAAAAAAATTGAACAAATCCAGGCAAATTTTATTGAACCGCAAAACAGGGCTGGTGAAATTAGAATCTATTCTCAGGAGAAATCACTTCAAGAGGAGCTGTTATTATTAACCAAAGAAAAACAAAAATTAAAGAAAGCCATTCAACTTGCAGCACCTTTCAGAGTGATTAAAGACTTTACGATCTATAATAATCCCAAAACAAAAGCAACATCCTATACCCTTGCGGGAGCACTAATCTTTGGTTTTATTGCCTTCCTTATACTTATCGTCCGTAATATCAATAGATCCTTAAAAGAAAAAGGAATTAGTTAAACTCTTTACCATGAGTATAATTTTTAGCAAGGAGTAAAACATAGAAAAAGATAAAGAAAGAAACTCCGGCAATCCTATTCATCATTGATTCGAACATAAAATGAATGCATACAATCAGCACAAGAAGAAATAATAAAAAGTCTTTGGTAGTTATTGCATAAAAAAGCGTTGATATAAGCCAAAAAATTAATAACAACAATCCAACGATACCTAACTTTAATGCTGACTCTAAATATTGATTATGCAAATTGTAGCCTTTCTCTTCGGCAATCGACAGATTATACTGATGGTATTCATTTTTCATTTCATGCTTTGTATCTCCCGTTCCAACGCCCCATAAATAATTTTTTTTATAAACTTCCACCCCCGATTTCCATAACCACAAACGCATATCTGAATCGGAAGTCAGCTCTTGTTGGTTTTCCACCTGATGAATAACCTCCTGGAAATTTTTTTTCAGTTTGGGGCTCATGAAAACAATTATTAAGATAAATCCAGTAGTGATGATTCCAAGACTCACTAAAAATTTTTGTGTTTTAAACATAAAAAATATGCTTACGCCTAGAAATACTGCAGCAAAAACTATAAACCCAGCCCTGCTCGCCAAAAGCCAAATCATTAACGTTAAGAAAAAAAGCATTAACACAAAAACAAGAGTTGAATTTAAAGTCTTTCTCTTATCGTATTTACGATATAAGTATATTATCAAACAAATGGCAAACAAAACATACATGGAAAAATAGGAAGGATGATGAATAAAACTAAAAAAGCTGTATGAAAAATGCGAATAACGCTGATTGATTAGCTGAAAAAAACTTGAACCTTGTTCACTGCTCCAATAAGAAGGTTCAAAAAGAATTTTGCCCGCTTCATTCATTATTAAACTATGATCCAATGCCCTAAACAAACAAATAGCAAGAGCTACCAGATTTCCCAGGATAAATGCTTTTACCACTAAATTGGCATTTTGTTTTACTTTATGGGTTAAAAACAACATCACTATCGGGGCAAAAAGCAGCGAAAGCTTCATTTCCAAATCAAACAATCCGCTTTGGAGGTCTGAGGTATGAATCATTCCAATCACATGAAACAGGTAAAAAATTGCCGGGAATAGTATTAACAACCATTGAATTTTGGAATAATTAAACTCAACTTTGCGTATAGCCATTACCCCGGAAAAAACCCATAAAAACATCAGATAAGGCAAATATTCATGGGTTAGCGGCATAAAAAAGGCAACCAGAAGAAATATATAGAATTGCAAGTTGTTTCTTAAAAATTTGTATATCAATTGAATCATTTTCTATTCTTAAATAAAAATAATGGTAAAATTTTTATGGTTCCTAATAAAGAACCTGAGCCATAGGAAAAGTGTAGTAACAAAAATGATGCTAGGGCATAAAATAAATTTAGCTTTTTAGGTTTACACCTAAAAGAAATTGTAGTAATCAAACTAAGGTAAATTAGAAGAATTGATACGCTAAAAAATATGAAGGGGAAATAAAAAATTGATAAGATCAATGGGATAATTATAGATAAAACAAAAGCTAAAGGCACAAAATGCCTCATAGATAATGCACTAAAGTCATGAGTATATAAAACGGTTAGAATATTCCAAAGTCCATTTTTAAAATTATTTTTTGCAAAAGCAGAAAAGTTGTTTCGGGCAAAATAAGTTGCTTTAACATCCGGTACCAGGTATATTTTTCCTCCACCATTCTTAATCCTCAGATTAAATTCAATATCCTGATTCCTGGTTAGCTTCGTATTGAAAAGTCCAAATTTTTCAAATACACTTTTATGATAACACCCAAATGCAACGGTATCCACTTCGCATACATAGTTAACTCCTGTACGGAAAAATGCATTTCCAACCCCCCATTTGTTAGATAAAACAAATTGAATTGCTTTTGATTTTTGAGTGTTATCTAAAGTTTCTGTTTTAAGTACGCCTCCAACACAATCGGCATTTAATTTTTGGGACCAGGCAACCAGTTTCCTAAAATAATCAGGAGGATATTCTGCATGTGCACTGATAATAAAAATAAAGTCTCCTGCAGACTCTTTAATCCCTAAATTGATAGCATAGGGAGTAGTTTTCATTTCATTGGTAATTAGATAAACATTTGGATAGTGCTTGGAGATTTGTTTTACAATTTGAAGTGTACGATCATTGCTTTTACCATCAACCACAAAAATTTCACTTTCAAAATCAGAATCAGCACCCTCTAAAATGGATAATAAGCAATTTTCAAGGTACTTTTCCTCGTTTCTGGTAGGTATAATGATAGAAATTTTACTACTCATTTAAACGTATACTATTATAAAATCTTATCAATTTATTTGCTTCGAGCTCCCAGTTATATTTATCTACAACCGCTTTTTTCCCATTCATTCCCATTTGCTTCGCAACACTAGGATTTTCTAGTAAAAATGATATTGCACCTGCAATTTCTTTAGGGTTTTCGGGATTCACACAAATACCACATTTATTTTTATCGACAATTTCTTCCCACATAGGAAAATTTGAAGCGATAATTGGTAAACCAGCAGCCATATATTCAAACATCTTATTAGGTTGGGAATGTGTATGATTTGGTAAAGGTAAAAAGGTTACAATACCTACGCATGATTCAGATAAATATATTTCTAATGAATCCCTCGATTGATAACCTAAATAATCGACAGTAGCCCAACCTTTTAGGCTTTTCAATTTTTTAAAAAAATCTTCTGATGTAAAATTTCCTATTAATAGAAGTCGCGCATTTACAAATTCCATCGCTTTCACAACATATTCTAATCCTCTCTGAGGACTAATTAATCCAGCAAAACATATTTGTCTTTTCCTTTTAGGAATATTAGTATTTGATTTTAAAACAGTTAATTTTGGATAGTTATTTATAGTAAAAGTATTATTATAGATTTTATAAAATCTATTATAAATACTTGGAGTGGCAGCAATTAAATAATTTAATTTTTTACTAATTCCATTTTCATACCATTTAAAAACAACAGAAATAAATTTTCGTAACAATTTAAATCCCCAATCTCGACTAAGAATTGCCTTCGGATTATCTTCATGAATATCATAAATAACAATCTTACCCATTTTTTTTAAAAACAATCCAACAATTAATAAATCCGGATCATGCAAGTGATAAACATCAGCGTTTATTTTTTTAGCATATTTTAATATTTTTAATGGAAGAAAAAAAAATCGATAGATTAAATTTTTCTTTCTACCATATATAAGACTGAAAGGTATTTGTGGTTCTTTTATTTTTGGTGGGACAACACCTAAAATATAAATATTAATATTATTATTATAAAGAGACAAACATTCCTTATGATATATTCTAATATCATCAATGGGATGTGCAGAAGTAATATGACAAACTTTCATCCAGCCTGTTTTTTTATTGATTGATCATATTGAAAAGCTACAAAATAAATAAAACTAAAATAAATAGTATAGCTTACCAATTCGATTCCTACTAAGATTTTTAAAAATGAAATTATGGATAAATCATCAAAAAGGAATAATAAAAATAATGAGCCAAAATATAATACTTGCCAAAGGGCTCCTATTTTAACACGCTCAAGTGCAGGAAAAACCGAAGCTAAAGGGGAAACAATAAATTTAATTCCGTAGGAGAATACTAATATTTTTGTATAAACACCTGAAATAGTATATTGTTTCCCAAAAATTGCAAAAATATATTCAGCAAAAAGTTCAATGATAATAACACCTGCAAAAACCATTATCAAGAGAGATCCTGCGATTTTTAAAATATCTTTTTTAATGGGCTTTTGCTGATTTCGTTTCTCTGAAAAATTTTGAAGTAATACCTGTGATAAGGAGGTTGTGATTAAGGCAAGAGGAACAGCAAGCACCATTCGACTTAGGTCAAAATATCCAACAATGGATTCGGAATAAAATTTATTAACGATTAATACCGGAAGAAACAGGCTAATGGTATTAAATAAATTAGGGATAGCGTAAAATTTAGGGAATTCATTATATCTTTTTAATACAATTTTTATATCTGAAAAATTTACTTCTTTAGAGTTTAACCCATTTTTTAATGATTGAAATATTCCGGACATTAAATTAAAAAAATTACCAACCAAATCACCAAGTAAAATACCAAAAGCACTTCCAGTAAAGCCCATTCCTGTTTGTGTTGCTCCCTCACTTGTTCTTCGAACGATTTTATTTATAGCACTGGCTTTAAAAGCTTTATTTCTAATTAACCAATAATTAATGGCTTCATAGGAAGCCAACATGATAACCGTTAAAGGTAAAAAATACAGCCACTTAAAATAATTAACAGGAAACTCAACAATGTTTTTCCAAAAAGCCGGGAATAATAGAATTGATATTAAAATTAAAACAGAGAAAATTGTAATAATACCGAGAGTACCAAAAAGCAAATTTGTACTTTGTTGCTTTTCAGCCGGTAAAACAATAGCCCGGCTATATTGTAAAGGAACAATAGAAACCATTATACTAACAATACTAAAATAAACAGCATAAGCTCCAAAAACTTCAGGACTATATAACCTTCTGGTAATTAATTGAAATAGAATAGCAATTATCTGGGATATTCCAACACCGAAAATTAGGGTTAGCGTATTTTTGACAATAAGTTTATCTTTTAATTTATTCGGAAGCATTGAAATATATTTTTATATCGTAAGCATAAGGAATCAACGATAAAATCAAGAATGCAGGTACTGAAAAATGACTATTCCCACTAAAAAAGGTAAAGGCGAAAGCCAGCAAATAAAGAATTGCAAACAACGTTATGCGTTTTCTTAATTTCCAATATCTGTAAAAAACCTGGAGGAGGAATAAAACATAGAAAACTGCACCTACAATTCCCGAATACAATAAAGCAGAGATTATCGGATTATGAGGGTAGTCAATGCCATCAGAATTTACTCCTTCGGTATCAAAAACATAATGATAAACTTTTAAATACTCAAAACCCCTACCAAAAAGCTTTTCCTGCAGCGAAAAATCATTAAAATAAAACCAGGCAAAACGCCACAGTAACAAACGGCTGTTGAGTAACTGATTTTCATGAACCCCATTCTGATCTCTCCAGAAAAGATATTTATTATACTGGAGGTCTTTCATTCGCTTATCATTATCTTTAGAAATATTATTAAGATAAGGCTCAATAAATGAATACTGATAAGGAGTAATCTCAAGTGGTGCATTATTTTTCTGGATGGATAAACAAAAATTAGAGATCTCAAAAAAATCGTTTTCATTTGCCTTACGAATACCAACAACTAAGGCCCCTATAGCAGAGGTAGACTCATTTACCGAATAATCATAATTAATTTTATAAATAGTAGGTTTTGTTAAAGTAATTTCTTTTTTATTTACTCTTTTCTTTAGTTCAAAAATGGTTTTTTCAGGAAAACGCTTTAAATAGATATAGGGTTTCTTTTCAGATTTTACAGTCAACTGAATGGAATAATCTATATCCTTTATTGTTGGAATAATAGCAAAACATCTTGCAAAACTACTAAACCCCGATGACTGAAAAGTAACTAAGGAGTCACTTTCAGTTATTAACACCGAGTGTTGGCCATAAGGTCTAAAATTAGCACGATAGAAATGAAAATTATCCAGTAGATAATTAAATGAATCCAATTTTTCATGCGATAGCGTTTTAAATTGACTTATGTATCGTTGATAATAATTATTATGATTTTTTATTCTACCATTTTTTAATCGTTTTATTGTCCTAGCCAGTTCATTAGTATTTGTGGATGATATTTTCTCGTTTAAAGGACTTCTTAGATGGCTGTGTTGACCAATAAATAAAGTATCTTCTAAATTCATATTTAATTTTAATATGATTTGCCCCAATCCTTTATATTCAGGAAGAACATTAAATTCTAAAGAAGCGGAAATATAATTTTCTTTAGATTCTGTAATTTTTTCTTTCTGAAAAGGAAGTAGCTGATCTTTTCTTTTTAAGATAAATTCCAACTGATTAGCCTTAATACCTTTAAATTTAAATGTAACAATATTTCTGGAATTTGGAACCAAAGGTATAAACAGTGACATTGAAGCTTCTGAATCATCTGTTTTAACAAAGGACAATGGTAATTGATAATTCTCAGCAAGCCTGTTTGCCGGATAAATATTCTTGAAGTTATTAATAGCATAAAAGTTATGATCTACAAAAGGGATTGGATACAAATAAGGTGCATCAGGAAAAGAATCAGACATAACAAACTCATTAGTCAAAAAAGGCTTGTAATTATTAGGTAATATTTCACAAAACTGCTCTAATGAAGAACTAAAATTTCTCAATTCAACAAGATGACTAAATGCTTGATCATATTTATTTTGTTCATACGCTTTTACAAACCTTTGATGAATCTTATTAAACATGATATTATTAAGCCAGGAATTGGATTGAAAAGGTTTTGGGTTCCAATCTTTATTGTATTGATCTTTAAACGTTAGTGAATCGTTATTCGTAATAGAGGAGTAACGGTATAATTTCTGTGAATATTGAGATTTTACCTTTTGATGATTTGTAGGAAATAATCGTTCAATTAAATAACTCTTAAAAGCTGCCGATCCGGTATAGAATAAAATGGATGAAGAAAAAAATAAGATAAATAGGAATAAAAAGTAGTATAAAAGCAATTTATGCAAGGATTTACGATAATACGACCAGAAAAGATACCCCAATAAAATAACATGCATTACACCCCAAAGAAAAATCCCTCTACGTGATCCTGTAAGTAAACCAGGAATTAACAATATAATTAAATACACCAGCCAAAACCAACTATATTTTTTTAATCGTAAATCATGGTAGTAATAAATAATGATAATAAAACAGGTTATAAGCGAAAATGCCAGATAATTATAATCAATTCGAATACCAAAAAGGTTATTGAACAATATATTACCTTTGAAAATGTTAATAAAAACACCTAGCAAAACAACCAAAAATAATACAATGTATCCTTTTTGAAAATAAAGATTAAACTGTTTTTCTGAATAAGAAAATTGTTTTAACAATACAAACAAAAAACCTATAATACTCCAGACATAGAGGGCATATAATAACTCTTTAATAAGAATGATCTCTTTATGCTGGTGGAAAAGTACAGATAAAAAAAAAATAAGAACAATGCCTAAATAAAGCCATGTCATTTTTATATATTCAAAAAAAGTAACAACCAGGCTTGAAATAGTTTGCCGTTTGGTATAAAAAACGTCAATAATTAATATAAAAAACAAACCTACGGATAAAGGTAACATGTAAGGAACCTTGCCATGTAAAAATAAGGCAACAATGGTCAACGCAATTAATAATACGCTTCGTTTATTCTTGTCTGGAGATATTAGTTTCCTTAACATTTAAAAACTTTTTGAATAACTTTTTCAATTCTAATTCTGTCATCTTCTGATAAATTACTTCCGGAAGGTAAACATAGCCCCTCATGAAATAATGTTTCACTTGTTCCGTTTTCATATACTGGATACTTCTCAAAAACAGGTTGTAAATGCATTGGTTTCCATAATGGCCGTGATTCAATATTTTCCCTTTCAAAAGCAATTCTTAAGTCTTCGCGGGTAATGCCTCCTGTCTGTCTAGGATCTATTCGGATACTGGTTAACCAGTAATTTGAAAAGTAGCGTTGATCAGGTTCTTCTAATAGAGATACCCCTTGAATAGATGTAAACAACTTTTTATAAAAAGAAAAATTTTCTCTTCGTTGGTTTACTCTTTCATCAAGCACTTCCAGTTGTCCTCTTCCGATTCCGGCAACAATATTACTCATCCGATAATTATACCCTATATGTGAATGCTGATAATGAGGTGCATCATCTCTGGCCTGGGTGGCTAAAAAACGGGCCTTTTTTATATATTCTTCGTTGCAAGACAAAAGGGCTCCACCACCGGAAGTGGTAATAATTTTATTTCCGTTAAACGATAATACAGACATTTCACCAAAAGAACCGCAATGTTTCCCATCGAATTTACTGCCTAATGCCTCGGCAGCATCCTCAACAACTGGAATTTCATAATAGTTTGCAATTTTTAATATTTCATCCATTTTGGCTGGCATTCCGTAAAGATGAACTACTATTATTGCTTTTGGCTTTCTCCCATTCTTTATTCTGTCGTTAATTGCTTTTTCTAAAAACACAGGATCCATATTCCAGGTTTCCTGCTCACTATCAACAAATACTGGAGTAGCATTTTGATATATAATAGGATTAGCTGTTGCTGAAAAAGTGAATGAAGAGCAAAGTACTTCATCGTTGGGACTAACACCTAACATAATAAGCGCTAAATGAATGGCCGCTGTACCAGAACTTAAAACAGCCACATGGGGAACTTTTATATAATTTCCTAATTCCTGTTCAAAACCGTTTACATTAGGCCCCAGTGGTGCAATCCAGTTTTGTTCAAAGGCCTCTTTAATATATTTTTGTTCCCGCCCGCTCATGTGTGGCGAGGAAAGCCATATTTTATTATTCATAATAAAAATTTATTTCTTCAATCTTTCGAACAATAGATTTAATGTTAGAATCTTACCTGTTAATTGATTTGGAACATTTTTACATTCAACATCATTTGCTATAATATGCATTTTTTTTAATATTTCAATACTCTTTTTAAAAAAGTCAGTAGATTTTGCAATTGGATAAATATTTTGATTTGTTGGTGTTTCTTGCAAATAAGTCTTATTTAATATTTTTCTAATGATTTGTTTTATTATTCTTTTTACTTTGTCAAAAATATAAAAAATTATATCTAACAATATATCAATAATTAATGATGAAGTTGTTGTTCCATCAGTTGTTTTTATTCTGGAAATTTCAGGGTGATTTTTTGAAATCATTTTTCGATGGAAGTAATTAAAAAAACGATTTCTTCTTTTTAACCCAAAACCTATTTTAACAAGCTCATGTTCAAGCAGAGGAGCATAAGAAGTTAAATAATTATTTGCACTAGTAACATAAACACCTGCATTGGTTTTCATTTTGTAATTAAAATATATATTGTCATAGGATTTTGTATTATTTTCAAGCACATAAGATTTCAGTTTTCTTATTGTATCTTTTTTTAAAGCCTTGGAATTTTTTAATAATCTCTTTCCTAAAAGTGAATGAGGGAAAGCTGTTGCCTCTATTCTAAGGTTGTATAATTTTTCTAAATTCGTTTTCGATTTATTATAAAAAGGAAAATCATGTAACCACCAAAAATCTTTATATAATTCACCTCCAACACCACTTAATTGTATCTCAACATTTCTTGATAATCTGTCATTATTTAATTGGCTATTCCTATGATAATCAATAATATCAATCTGAGCATCAGACAAATTAAAAATTTCATACATATCTTTTACTTCAAATTTATTTGCTGTATGATATGTAGGATAAAATTCTTTTGAAATTTTTGAGGCTACTTTTTTACCAATTTTTATATCTTTATTATTTGGTTGTCCACTAATAGCAAGTTCAAATTTGATATCACTTTTTTTAAAGAAACTCAATATTAGGCGAGAATCGAATCCTCCAGTTAAATCAATGGATATTTTTTTATCTCCAATAGCATAAATTAAATCAGAGAATAAATCTTCCATTTTGATTTTAGAAATTGAATTTATTGAATTTATTTTTTTTCTTTTGTATGATGATGATTGTTTTCAAAAATAAAAATTTCTTTTGCCTCAATTCTATTTATTCCTTCAATCAGTGTGTTATTAAAATAAGTAAATCCAAAATGAAAAAAATCTACAATACTGTTATAATTTATATTATCTAAAGTAATATCTTTAAAAAAGTCGATCAATTCTAAAAATGGAGTAGAAATACAATCTTTATATTTATATGCTTTAAAAATTCCACTATTATCAACAAAAATAAATTGCTTCTTATTACTATGATTAATTATATAAATAAAAAAATTACCATATATTTTATCGAACTGAAAACTTTCATTCATTAAGATACTTTTTATAATATATTTGATACTTTCTTGCCCACTTTTTTTGCCTGACACGAAAATAAGGCCTTTATAATAAATAGAATAATCCTCAAATTGAAAACTATTTATTTTATCATCTTTATTATAAATTATTTTACCTTTTTGGATGATCATAACTATCTTCTAAAATTTGTACATAACTTAAAATATGCTAAAATTTATTTAACAAATCATTTAAAGTAGTCTTCTCTCAAATCTTTTCCTAATGCTGTAAACAAAATAATTTTCATATCCAGCCATAATGTCCATTTTTCCATATATGTTTTATTGATTCGAACTTTATCCGGAAAAATAACCTCATCATTATATTGTTGGGGATATTTTTGCTTCTTCAATATTTCTTCTTCATCTCTATATTTTAAAGAGGCAGCACCGGTTAGTCCGGGTTTTAATTGTAAAATCATCCGGTCATCGCCTTCCAGTCGGTCGGCATACCCTTTCACATCGGGACGCGGCCCCACAAAGCTCATATCTCCTCGAATAATATTTATTAACTCTGGTAACTCATCCAATTTACTCTTACGTAAAAAGACACCCAGTTTTGTAATCCGGTAACTCTCTTTTGCTGCCACACTGGTATTGCTTTTCTCATTTTTCATTGTTCGAAACTTATGTAACAAAAAGATTTTACCATTCTGTCCAACTCTTTTTTGAGAAAAAAATACCGGCCATCCCATGGTAATTAAAATAAATGTTGAGATAACCATTAATAGCGGAGAAAAAAGAATAAACATTCCTGTGGCTAATATATAATCAAAAACTTCTTTAAGGATTTTACTACCGGGTTTATTGATGTTTTCATGAATATGTAATTCGTTGATCTCCTGATGCCTGATAATAAACGACAATGAAAATAAAAATAAAAATACCGGTACGCTAAAAATACTATTTCCACTAAAAAGAACAAACAATAAACTAACAAACAGCATCATGGAAAATAAAGGATAACGTTTGAAATAAATTAGGGCATAATAGAATGAAATCAATAAAAAAACGAAAACAAACAGAGCGCCAATCAAGCCTGAATATAATAGTGCAGAAAGGATTGGATTATGTGGATAACCATACGTTGATTGTTCTTCTTCAAATTGCTGCCCAAATAACTCCAGGTAAGAAAATCCATTTCCAAATAATTTATGCACAAAAGATTGCTGTTTATAAATTTCAATGGCAAACTGCCATTTATCCAGATTTATAAATTTATCAGACATAATAAATTCTTGATCCATTTTAACAGGAGATTCAATATAATTCTGGCTTAATGGATTAAAATATTCGGGTTGTTTTTTAAGGGTGATTAATAATAACAAAAAAAAGAACAACAGCATAAGGGATATCAGACGTAAATTAGAAGATAAATTGATACGTAAGGTAGATTTTTTATAAAATACGCTAAATTGTATGTATAATAAAATCACAAAGATAAGCCCTAAAATAAATAATGAACGTAAAGAAAAAGATAGAATGATGTTCACAATTAATACAAGGATCAATCCTTGATTAAGCAATTTCTTTTGAAAACTTACCTTTCGGATTAATGATGGATAGAAGCTAACAATGCCCAAAAAGGAGTATAATGCATAAAAGTTTTTATCCTGGTTAAAGGCTGATCCAAAAGGAGTATCTATAGGAATTTCAAAACCTTTTACCTGTAAATAACATTTTAATATACCTGCAACTGATACAACTATTGCACTTATTTGTATTAGAAAAGTAATTTGATGAAAAATAATGTGAAGTTGATGTATTGATTTTTTATGATGAATAATAAAGAATAAAGAAAATAATAATATCAGATTTACAGAAAACTCAAATAAATCTTTCAGATTGTGTGGATATATTTTTGGGGTTACGATCATTCCAATGATATAAAATAACCCCAGAATAATTAATGGATTAAAAGTTTTAAGAAATTCTACAACTATCGATCTTCGAAAAATTGTTGTCCACTGAAATAATAAATAAAAAACAAAAACAACAAAAGAAAGAAGAAAAGGATAGATCATACCCGGGACAACCATTCGGAGGAACCAGGTGATAATTGTAATTAGGAAAAGCGTAGAAATATAAAAGATTCTATTTCTTTTAAAAAGTTTAATAACCTTTTCTCTAATTTTCATTTAGTTTTAAATTTAACCTCGATAAAGCGGGAAATAATTATAATCTTCTATCTTTTCTTTTCTTTTATCAACCAGAGAATTATAAATTTCGGGATTTACAATATACTTCCACAGTTTAAACTGATCGTAACGATCAGAAAAGCCAGATTTAAATTTAAAGAGTGAATCTTCTTTACTGCCAACCCCACCTCCCAAGTGAAAATATTTGAAGTTATTATTTGAACTATTTATTCTGGTCTCATCCAATATTAATTTCATGGGAGTTTTTGAAAGATACTTTTCTGCTGTACCAGCCAAATGATATTGTACAATATCATCAGTATAAATAAACATAGCTCCCCCCATTATTTCACCTGTCTCATATGCCAAAATAATTTTTGTCTTAAAATCTTCTGCGTTTAATAAATCAAAAAAATAATCTTTATTAAAAAAATAACGTTCTGCAGCTTCAACTCTTTTCATATTATCCAAATAAATCGAAATATAAGCATCAATTTCTGCCTCTGTTTCTGCCTCTTTACATTCAACTGAACGTCGCAGCTTATTTATTTCTGATTTATTCGATTTTCTATATTTTCTTCGTTGTTCATCCAATGAATTTTCTAACTCAATGGTAACTGTTTTACTTAATAAATCAACATTGCCTAATTGATGAAGTATATGTTCTTGTTTTATCAGAGGATGTAGCCGGGAAAATACCGAAATAGCATTATTCCCCTGCATATACTCTTTAATTTTCTGAATAAAACCCTTAATTAAATCATCAGAAATACGAGTCATACTATATACAGGTCCCGCATAGCCATAAACCGATGTATAATCAATTAGTTTGTTCTTTTCATCCAAAACTCTCTCAAGTAAGGGAAGCGCAATGAACTGATCATCCAACTGATAATAAAAAAGTTTAGGAGTCCCTTCTCCTGATTTCAATGCCAGTTTATGGTAATCATAGGTATGATAAAAATCAAACTGATGTGCAGCTCTTATAATCCTTTTCCATTCTTCTTTTTCGTGAATACCTAATACTTTAAACATAAATTATTGATATTTACAGCCTTCTTATTTTATAATAACGAAATAATTTTTTTCGCAATAAATTCCAAATCCTCATGAGTATATCTTAAATCAACAGGAATAGGTAATATATTCTTCGATAATTTATATTCTTGAGTTTGGTTGCCGACCATATTAAGAACATTTGGCCAATACGTTGGCAAATATATTCTCTCCTTGCGAAGTTTATTTCGAACCTCAGCGCCCTTAGGAATCCATAAAGGATAGGCAAGAGGACCTTCATATTCATCGATTTTTAACATATTAACCTCTCTGAATCTTCTATTTAGAAATTTAAAATTTGAGTTTCTGGCCTTCAAATGAGTTTTAAAATCTATTGAAGTATAGATTTTTTGTGTCAAATCAGACATTTCAAGAAGTTCAACCTGATCTAACTCCTCTTCCACTTGCTGGTACTCATCAAAGGCAAATTCAACTTCATTTTCTACCCTTTTTATTAAATAGCCCATCCGATGTGCAGAATTATCCCTGTTTAATGGGATATTTTGGGGAACATTTAACAAAAGAGCGCCATCAGACACACCAAAAAATTTTCTCAAGGAATAAAAGGTAGGTACAGATTTTTCTGGCTTACAAAAAAAGGCTTGGGAATTATCCACAATCAAATTAGAAACTCTGGTAGCCAGATCTTTTACGGTAGTACTTTTTATCCCATAATAATTAATGTATAAGAAAAAGGTGTTCTGTTTTATACATGAAAAATCAAAAATTGGGTTAAAATTTGAGTCAATTTCATAAAACTCATAAGGTATTTTTTGTCGTTTTAATGGAGTAAAAAGAGCATCACAGGACATGTAAGGCAGGTATATCTTTTTGATAGGTAAAATTTTAACAAGATATTCCAAGGCATTTCTGCCGGTATTCAATCTTTTCGCACCCGGATAGTAGATATTTTGGGAATTTCCAGGTATTTCTAAAGAAAAATAACTTCCAAAAGATTTATTCATAGGTAACTTTTCACTAATTATTTCCGGTAAAAGATTGAACTGAAGAGGCTCCCTCTTCTTCAACATTCTTACTGTTTAAAACATTTTTAATAGTGAGTATAATGATTTTAAGATCCGTTTTAAAACTAATATGTTCAACATACCAAAGATCATATTCGAATCTTTTTTTCCAGGGAAGGCTGTTTCGTCCATTTACTTGAGCCCATCCGGTAATCCCCGGCAAAACATTATGCCGTTTATGCTGTTCTTTGTTATATAGCTTCAAATACTTTTTAGACAAGGGTCGTGGACCAACTATAGACATATCCCCCCTGATGACATTAATAAGCTGAGGGATTTCATCAATAGAGTTTTTACGTATAAACCGCCCAACTTTTGTAATCCGTTCCTTATCTGGCAAAAGATTCCCCTCGACATCCTTATCATCAGTCATGGTTTTAAACTTAATCACCCTAAATATTTTTTCATTTTTTCCAGGTCTTTCCTGAAAGAAGAGAGGTTTGCCCTTATTTACATAAGCCAATAAAAGTAAAAAAAAGAGAAAAACCGGACTCAAAAGAGAAAAAGCCAGAAAAGCCAAAAAAAAGTCTAAAATACGTTTAACAAAAAGGATATACATTAATTTCTAATTATTTAACGAATAGCATTACCCAGTTCTTTTTCCCTTGCCGGATTCCCATATAAAACCTTATGGTTAGTAATATCTTTGGTTACATTTGATTGCATTCCAACAATATTGTAATCTCCTATATTTAAAAAATTTCGTATTCCTGAATTGAGCCCAATAAAATTACCATTGCCTATTTTGATATTGCTGCCAACACAAACCTGGGCAGCAAAAAAGTTATTATTCCCAAGAGAAGTATCGTGACCTATCAATGTCCCAACATTAAAAGTGTTATTATTTCCCAATTTAGAATTCGAATTGACAACTACATTAGCCAGGATAGCATTTCCCACACCATACTTAACACTTCTTGCAACAAGTGCTGATGGATGAATAAAGGTAAACATTCTTTCTTCAGGAATATTAAATGTTTTAAGCAACTCACTTCTCACTTTCATTAGATCTGGACGGTATAACGAATAAATGAACTTAACATCCGGGTCATGTCCAAACTTCTCCATGACCTCATAGGTTTTACATAAAATCGGAAATCCATTAATTGAATCTCCAAAACTTTCATCATCAAATGCAAAACCGTAGAATTCATAGTCTACATTATATTTTGTAGATGCATCATAAATTTGCTCAGCAATTATTACTGCTGTACCAATTCCGCCAATAACAATAATTTTTGTCATAAATACATAATCTATTGATTACAATTCTTTATTATGTCTTAAATTCTTTTCAAAAATAAGCTGATCTTTTTTAATTGTTTTTTTGGCTGCTTTAACAAAGGGAGGTCCAATGAATTTCCCATTGAGTAAAGCAACCCCTTTTCCCATCTTCTTTGCTTCATCATCTAGTCTCAGCATCTCTTTGGCATCAGCAACTTCCTGATTACTGGGAGAAAAGTATTGATGAACTAGATCAAGTTCTTTGGGGTGCAATACCAACATTCCTTCAAAACCAAGTTTTTTAGCAACGTTTAAGCTCTTTTCAAGATCCTTCAGATCATGAACTTTAATATGAACCGTATCAATAGGAATTATACCAGCAGCCCTGGCAGCCATAGCTATATTAGCCCTAGGGGTAAAGATACTTAACTCATCTTCATCATGGACTCCTTTCAAATCAGTAATAAAGTCTTCACAACCAAAAGCAATTCCAATAACCCTATCAGAAGCATTAGATATTTCAAGGGCATTTAGAACAGCTGAAGTTGTTTCAATTAACGGGATCAGCTTGAACTTCCCTACCGGGAATCCTTTTTCATATTCAATAGTTTCCAGTAGTTTATCAATAAAATAGACATCTTGTCCTCCTTCTGATTTAGGATACATAAAGCCATCTACCCCATCCAAGGTAAGTTGCATTAAATCCTTTAACAACTCACCGCTTTCACGATCATTAACCCTGGGGAAAACAAGATGATTCTTAAACTTGTTTTGTTTTACATAATTCATAATTAAGTCCCGGGCTTTTTGCTTATTTTCAAACGGCTGCACAGAATCTTCGATATCCAGTAATAACACATCCGCTGTTGATCGTGAAGCGCTATCCATTAGTTTCCCATTATGACCGGGGACAAAAAGTAAACTTCGAAGTAAATAATCAGTCATTTTACAATTTTTTAATTTATATATTTAAATTATAATTTAAAATAAAAAAAAATCTTGTACAATTTATTTTTTTAATACGGTATAATATACTTTTCGAATAATCTTTCGTAATACCTTAGGACTTTTTAAATAAAGTCTTCTAAGCGAAAAAAAATTTCTAATCTTATAGTATCTAATAAAATTGAATTTAGCAAGCCATTCTATATCTTCTTTTAGGTCGAAATCAGGTTCAACTTCTTTTGCCCGATTTTGGATTATATTCCAATCTTCTGCAAAAACTGCAGGAGTTTTAACTACAAACCGCTGAAGCCTATTTTTTAAAAGTTTCAACGTTAATTTGGGATTAGTTGAAAATCCCCAATCTTCGGGATTTTCTCCTTCCAACAGTAGAAGGGTTGCTGTTTTAATACATTTTTCACATTTTCCACAATTTGCACTAGCACCCCGGTCATATTTAGGACAAACCCTCAAAATCACTCCTGAGTCATTATTGTTCTTTTTTAAGTTTACAATATCCTGATTTTTTTACATTCTTGTATGATTACCATAATGATGAACAGTAACATTACCAAAATTTACTTGTTCATCAAGCAACTTACTGGATCCCCATCCTCTAACTAAATTATGGGTTTGTCCTCCGGAAGAAATATATAATATATTTCCACCACCTTTATACATTATAGGAGCTGTTAAACCAATAAGTGCAGGACCAAATTGTACATGTGAATACCAATGGGTTATTTCACGATGCCAGGAGTGTAATATCGGAACATTTAAAAATTCTTTAAAATTGCTATAAACAAATACTGGTTGATGATGATATTTTTTTACAAAATCTAAAGTATGAGATTTCATAAATTTCCATGGATACTCTGCATTAAGTTTAGAATCTGCACCATTAATCGTAAATAAATATTTTTCTCCTTGTATAGTAAGAGCAGAATGAATAGAATCAAGACCTCCTGAGAATAGCATACCGTCTAATCCTTGAGAAGACACAGCATTCACTTTATGATTTACTAAAATTTCTCCATCCCAATGAATGGTTGGATACATATTCTCATATTCTTTTTTAATAGCTGGGAGTCTTTCAGCTAAATTTGCATCTAACTTATCCAGATGTAAAGTTTCTCCTGAACACCAAACAATAGCTGCAGTGGATAGAACAAATGGTATACATGCTACCTCATCTCCAATATTAGAAAGATCAAAAGGGCTGTCATACTCAACAAAAAAATCCCCATTCAGATAGGGTTTTAAGGATTCTCCAGGTGTTATGGTAATTCTATTCTTATTTTTTTCTAATGCAGAAATATATTCTTTGCTTGCCATGAATTTCTAGTATTTTGATTTCTTAATTAATACTTTACGTTTAAAAGATAATACATCTTCTTCATTTTGATTATAAGCAATGGAGTTTACATAAATAATTCCCCGATCTTTTTTTGTTTTGGACTCCCACTTATCCAAAACAGTTGTTTTAACATAAATTGTATCTCCAATAAAAACCGGGGCAAGATGTTTAACCTCCTCATACCCCAGATTTGCAATGGCCTTTCCACTGATATCGGGAACAGTTATTCCTACGGCCAAACTAAAAACCAATGTTCCGACAACTAGTATCTTAGCATGCTGATTATTTTCAGCATAATCCTTATTGGTATGGACCGGGTGGTGATTCATGGTTAAAAGAGAGAAAAAATTATTATCACTCTCAAAAATAGTTTTTGAAAGTGCATGATTGATGGTTTCTCCTACAACAAAATCTTCAAAGGAATGACCTAATACAGATGGTTTCATTTTAAAAAAAAATTAAAGATTAGCTTTTATTATTGAAATAAACTTTTTACTTAAAATAGATTTATCATATTCTCTTTCAGCTAGCTTTCTGGCAGCACTTCCCATTTCAACCAACAATGCAGGGTGTATCTTCCAAGTTAATATTTTCTCAACTAACTCTTCCGGCTTCCCGGGATCTACATAGACTCCACACTGGTTTTCTTCAACTAAATCTTTTGTCCATCCTGCTGAATTCACAACAACAGGGATTCCGGCGGATAATGAATCAAACAACTTGTTCGGTGAATTCGTTTGCAAGATAGGCAAATTAACAAAGGGAACAATCGAAACATCACATAAATTCACCACATCTGAAACAATTTCCATGGGTTGAGCCTCAATAAAAATTATATTGGAAAGCTTCATTTCCTTCTTCATTTTTATCAGTTTTTCCTTAATTGCACCTTTCCCCATAAAAATAAAAGAAACATCAAAAATCCCTTTTTTCTGAATGAGATTTGCTGCGTTCACAATATATTCCAATCCATTTGCACGTCCCATCGTTCCAAAATGAATAAGATTAAAATTATTTAAATCAATATTAAATATTTCAGCAATTTGATTATTTTTCTCCCGCCGCCAGAATTTATCTATTTTAGACATATTTGGAATCATGCTCACTTTCTTTTCATCAATTCCTCTTTTTAATACACCATCCTTCATTCCGGGAGAAAGGGTAACAATATGACGAGCATTCTGATAAATAATTTTTTCAAGTGCTAAAGCCATATATTTAAACAAAGGATTTCTTAAACCGCCCATCTGGATGGGAACTTCAGGCCATAAATCCCTAACCTCAAAGATAAATGGTTTTCTTTTAACCCATTTTAGAAATAAAGCTGGAATGCCAATTGTTAAAGGTGTAGATGTAGCATATACTAAATTAATTCTCTTCTGACATAAGGATACCCAGGTTGATAAAATCATAAATTTTATAAAAGAAATCATCCTGCGTATAATGGTCATATCATTTGAATAAGCATTCCTGATATAAATAACATGAATTCCATCCACAGTTTCTTTCTCAAAGAGCCTTTTCTGATGTGTTCTTGAAGTTATAACTGTAACTTCAAACCCGTTGTGAATTAACTCCCTGGAGAACCAATAAGATCGGGTTCCTCCCGGCTCTGATGGAGTTTTGAAATATTGATGAATATATAAGATCCTCAAATTATTATTTTCTATTTATTGATATCTAAAATTTTAAACAATATTATTAAACACCTGAATTAATCGTCCTTTCGATATATCTTTAAAATAACGATCATCATCCTTTTAATAAGCTTCTGGTTTTAAAGTAAGCAAAT
>JAYEKP010000030.1:0-24846 GCA_034661075.1 Bacteroidota bacterium | reverse complement strand
AATAAATTAAGGAGTTAGAAATGTCACAAAAAAAGAAATTTATAACCTGCGATGGTAACTATGCAGCGGCTCATGTAGCTTATATGTTTAGTGAAGTTGCAGCGATTTACCCAATTACACCCTCCTCAACTATGGCAGAATATGTTGATGAATGGGCGTCTCACGGAAGAAAAAATATTTTTGGCGATCAGGTACAAGTTACCGAAATGCAATCCGAAGGTGGTGCTTCAGGAGCTGTTCATGGTTCACTGCAATCAGGAGTCTTAACCTCGACTTTCACCGCCTCACAGGGATTATTATTAATGATTCCTAATATGTACAAAATTTCCGGTGAATTATTACCCGGTGTATTTCATGTAAGTGCACGTAGCTTAGCCGCTCACGCATTATCCATTTTTGGCGATCATAGCGATGTAATGAGTACCCGCCAAACAGGATTTGCGATGTTAGCTACTGGTAGTGTGCAGGAAATTATGGATATTGCCGGTGTAGCTCACTTAGCTGCGATCAAATCTCGTATTCCTTTTGTTCACTTCTTTGATGGTTTTAGAACATCTCATGAAATCCAAAAGGTTGAATATTTTGAGAATGAGGATTTGGCTAAATTTATTGATTTTGATGCATTGCAAAAATTTAGAGACAATGCTTTAAATCCTGAACATCCTGTAACCAGAGGTACCGCTCAAAACCCTGATATTTATTTTCAGGCTCGCGAAGCAGCAAGTAAATTTTATGATCCTGTACCGGATATCGTAGATGAATATATGCAGGAAATAACCAAACTAATCGGACGTGAATATCACCCATTTACGTATTACGGTGCTGATGATGCTGAAAATATTATCGTTGCTATGGGATCTGTTACTTCAACCATTAAAGAAGTAATTGATTATAAAATAGCTCAGGGCGAAAAAGTGGGTCTGATATCGGTTCATTTATATCGTCCATTTTCTGAAAAATATTTCATGAAAGCACTGCCTAAAACGGTAAAAAGAATTGCTGTTTTAGATCGTACCAAAGAAGTTGGAGCAAACGGTGAACCATTATACATGGATATTAGAGAATTATTCTTTGAAAAAGAAAATGCTCCAATGGTGGTAGGTGGCCGATATGGATTGAGTTCAAAAGATACTACTCCGGCACATATCATGTCAGTTTATGATAATTTAAATTTACCCGAACCTACAAATCACTTTACATTAGGTATTGTTGATGATGTTAAGTTTACATCATTACCTATACTCCCTGATGTAAGCGTTGTTCCTAAAGGAACATTCGAAGGTAAATTTTATGGTTTAGGTTCTGATGGTACCGTTGGTGCTAATAAAAACTCTATTAAAATTATTGGCGATAGTACGGATAAATATGCGCAGGCATATTTCGCATACGACTCAAAAAAATCAGGTGGAATAACCGTTTCTCACCTTCGTTTTGGTGATCAACCGATACGTTCAACCTACTTAGTGGGTACTCCTGATTTTGTTGCATGCCATGTGCCAGCATATCTTCAAAAATATGATATGCTTAGAGGCATTAAAAAAGGGGGAACATTTTTGTTAAACAGTATCTGGGATGCTGAAGAAACAAAAAATCATTTTCCTGATGCAATGAAGAAAACCCTTGCTGAAAAAGAAATCAAATGTTATATTATAAATGCTACAAAAATTGCCGATGAAATTGGTTTAGGAAATAGAACCAATACCATTATGCAATCTGCTTTCTTTAAAATTTCAAATGTAATACCTTACGATAAAGCAGTAGAAGAAATGAAGAAAGCCATTGTTAAAACCTTTGGACGTAAGGGCGAAGATGTGGTAAACATGAATAAAACTGCTGTTGACAGAGGCGGGGATGTAGAAGAAATAAAAATTCCATCTGAGTGGAAAAACATTGAAGTAAAAGCAGAAACGGATAATAGAGATATTCCTGATTTTATTAAAAATGTAGTAGAGCCTATTAATGCACAAAAAGGAGATGATTTACCGGTTAGTGCTTTCGCTGGGCGTGAAGATGGGACCTTCCCGGCAGGAACAACAGCCTTTGAAAAAAGAGGTGTTGCTGTTACCGTTCCTGAGTGGATTCCCGATAATTGTATCCAATGTAACCAGTGTGCATATGTTTGTCCTCATGCTGTTATTCGTCCATTTTTATTAACTGACGATGAGGTAGAGAATGCTCCCGAAGGAACAACAACTGTTAAAGGTAAAGGTGGTATCAAAGAATATAATTTCAGAATTCAGGTGAGTGTTCTTGATTGTACAGGCTGTGGTAATTGTGTGGATGTATGTCCTGCTCCTGAAAAGGCATTAGAAATGAAACCATTGGAATCTCAGTTAGAAGAAGCGAAACGATGGGATTATATGCATCACAAGGTTGGTTATAAAGATCATGTATTACCTAAAGAAAAAACCGTTAAAAACAGTCAGTTTGCTCAACCATTATTTGAATTTAGCGGTGCTTGTGCTGGTTGTGGAGAAACACCTTATATTAAAACAATAACCCAGCTCTTTGGCGACCGGATGATGATTGCTAATGCTACGGGTTGTTCTTCTATTTATGGAGGTTCTGCACCATCAACTCCATATTGTGCCAATAATGAAGGACACGGTCCGGCATGGGCAAATTCTCTTTTCGAAGATAATGCTGAATATGGTTATGGTATGGCTGTTGGTGTTGAAAAACTACGCCGACGAATATCAGAAAAGATGAATGCTGCCATGAACGAAGTATCTGCAGATTCACAAGCTGCATTTAAAGAATGGATTGAAAATATGGCAGATGCTGAGAAATCGAAAGTTGCTTCTGCGAAAGTTGTTGAAGCTTGTAAAAAAGAAAATCACCAATTAGCCAAAGATATCTTACAATTAGAACAATACCTTGTAAAGAAATCAGTTTGGATTATCGGTGGTGACGGATGGGCCTATGATATCGGTTATGGTGGATTAGACCATGTGCTGGCATCGGGTGAAGATGTAAATGTTTTGGTTTTAGATACCGAAGTATACTCAAATACCGGAGGCCAGGCATCTAAATCAACACCTGTGGGTGCAGTAGCTAAATTTGCGGCTGCCGGTATGCGTGTGCGTAAAAAAGATCTTGGAATGATGGCGATGACTTATGGCCATGTGTATGTTGCCCAGGTAGCGATGGGTGCAAGCCAAAACCAGTATTTTAAAGCAATAAAAGAAGCTGAAGCATATCCCGGACCTTCTTTAATTATTGCTTATGCTCCTTGTATTAACCATGGATTAAGAGCAGGAATGGGTAAAACTCAGCTGGAAGAAAAATTAGCTGTTGAATCTGGTTACTGGCATAACTATAGATTTAATCCATTGTTAGAAACGGAAGGAAAGAATCCTTTTGTTATTGATTCTAAAGAACCAGATTGGAGTAAATTCCAGGATTTCTTAAAGAATGAAGTACGTTATACTTCGCTTTCGAAATCATTCCCGGATATAGCTGACGAACTTTTTGTTCGTGCCGAAAATGATGCTAAGTGGAGATATAATAACTATAAGCGTTTAGCAGCTTATGACTATTCAAAATAGTTCGTTAAATATTTAATTTAGGAAAAGCAGGCTCAACAAAGCCTGCTTTTTTAATGATTTGATTTTTGTGGGCACATAAATGAACTTATTGGCAATTAACTTGTTGTATTAAAAAAGTTAAAAATTAAAACCCAACCATTATGGCCGATTTATCAACCAATTATTTAGGATTAAAGATTAAAAACCCGATTATTGCTGGTGCATCTAATCTGGTAACTAGTATCGAAAAGGTTAAAGCAATGGAAAAAGCTGGCGTTGCTGCTATTGTATTTAAATCTCTATTTGAGGAACAAATAAACCTTGAATCTGCCGAGCTGGACGAAGACCTCGAAGCATACAATGAACGGCACGCCGAGATGATAAAAATTCATCCGGATATTGAGCATGCCGGCCATAAAGAACATCTGTTGCATCTGAAAAAAGTTAAAGAAAATACAACCATCCCTATTATTGCCAGTTTAAATGCAATCTACGAAGAAACATGGGTTGAATATGCGAAAATGATCGAAGAAACTGGTGTGGATGCCCTTGAAATTAATCTTTATCATGTACCCAAAAAGTTTGAAATTACAAGCAAGGAAACAGAAGAGAAACAGTTAGATAGTAAAATTGATTAAAAAAGCAGTAAAAATTCCGGTAAGTGTCAAGATTAGTCCTTTTTATTCCAACCCGCTAAATTTTATCCAAAAGTTGGATCATTTAAAAGTAGATGGTATTATAATATTTAACCGGCTTTTTGAACCGGAAATTGATATTAAAGAGGAAAAGCATATCTTCCCATTTAATCTTAGTAATAAGGGTGATTATCGATTAGCCTTGCGTTATGCCGGATTACTGCATGGACAGATAGATGCTGATGTGGCAGCTGCCTCCGGAATTTTTGATGGGGAAGAGGTGGTGAAACTTTTATTGGCTGGAGCAGATACCGTTCAGGTCGTGAGCACATTGTATAAAAATAAAATTGAACATGCTACCCAAATGATTAGTCAGATCAATAGCTGGATGGACGAAAAAGGATATAAAAAAATAGATGACTTTAAAGGTAAACTGGCACGGAAAAACACGAAAGATCCATTTGTTTATCTGAGGGCTCAGTATGTAGATATTCTTTTAAATAGTTCCGAAAAATTATTAAATCCTAATCCTAAGCCTTAAGGTAATTTTATGTATTTTATCTATAATCACCTGTAAAAATTATTGCAGGTGTTTTTTTTATTTTTTTAGTTCGTAAAGTTGTAAACTAAAAAAACTTTTATACATTTGCAGCTTAATTTTTAACCGATTGTTTGGGTCATGAAGAACGAAGAAAGAGTACAAAAACAAAAAGAACTCATTGAAGAGATTGGTATATATTTTGATAAAGAAGGTTTTCAGCCTATTGCAGGTAGGATCCTGGCTTTATTAATGGTAATGGACAAGGAGCGATTTACTTTTGATGAGATTGTGGAAGAGTTGAAGATTAGCAAAAGCTCGGCAAGTATCACCTTGCGAAACCTGGAGATGAGAGGAGATATTGAATATATTACTTTGCCTGGTGAACGTAAACGATACTTTCAGATCAATCGGAAAGATACGTTTTCTGTAATTGATGAGTTTGAAAAGAAAATTTTAAAGACAAAAGATGTCTTAAGCTATGTACTGGAACTGAAAGAAGATCAAAATTCGCCCAATGCTGTTTTTTTTAAAGAACTTAGAGATATAACGGAATTGCTCTTAAGCAGTTTTGAAAAATGCAAAGAAGAATATAAGTCAAACGAAAATAGTAATAGTTAATAAATAAATGAATGATTGAATTATGAAAAGAATATTCTTATTCCTTTTATCTATAGGATTAGTTGGTACTGTTGTTGCGCAGGAAGAATCTTTTTCTTTCACCTTACAGGAAGCGCAGGAATATGCATTGGAGCATAATAAAACCTTTTTAAATGCCCAAAGTGATATCGCTTTAGCCGAAGAAAAATATAAGGAAGCCCGTGGTTCAGGATTGCCTCAGGTAAATGGAGCAATGGACTATACCACCAATTTTAATTATGAATTTGAATTTGCCATGGGTGGAGGAACTACTGAATTTGAATTTGAAAATCCTCAATTTTTAGATCAGGGTGACATGGAAGTATTACAAGCTTTAGGACAAATGTTTGGATCTTCAGAGGGATCAACAATTGTTATGGAAGACCAGGCCAATGCAAGTATACAGGTTTCTCAGCTTATTTTTAGTGGTCAGTACTGGGTAGGGCTTCAAATGGCTAAATTAAGCCGGGAGATTGCTGAGAAAAGCCTTACAGCCTCAAAAAACGACCTTAAAGAGAATGTTGCTAATTTATATTATGGTATTCTGGCTTCTCAAAAATTTATACAAATTATTGATCATATCCTTGAAAATAACATGGATATTCTCAAGCAAATGCAGAATATGTATGAAAAAGGAATGGTGGAGGAAATTGAAGTTGACCAGATACAAATGGGAATATCGGAACTGGAAAATTCCAAAAAATCAATGCAACGAAGCTTGGAATATACTATTAACACCTTTCGGTTTGTTTTGGGCATTGAAACAAATGCCGATATTGATTTCAAGGATGATTTGACTGAATTTTTGGAGGATATTGTCGAAGAGAATTTGTTGGCCTCAGATTTCAATATTGAAAATAATCCAACATTTCAGCTCATGCAAACACAGGAAGAAATTGGAGAAAAAGGCATTGCCATGCAAAAATGGACCTATGCACCTACCATTTCGGGTTTTTATAGTTATCGGGAAAAAATATTGAAGTCAAGTTTTGATTTAAGCCCTAAAAATACGGCAGGATTAACTCTTAGTTTACCCATAATATCCGGTGGTACCCGGAGCGCTCAGTTAAGTCAGGCTAAAATTGAATATGAAAAAATTAATCGAAACAAAGAGTTATTGGAAGAACAACTCGAATTACAAAATCGTCAATTAATTTATGAACTAAAAAATGCTATCGATAATTATCAGATGCAAAAAGAAAATGTGAAGGTGGCTCAACGTGTTTATGAAAATTCAAATAACAAATATAAACATGGACAATTATCGGTTGTAGAGTTAAATCAAACCAGAAATAATTATCTGCAGGCTGAAAATAATTATGTTACATCAATCCTTAATTTGTTGCAAGCAAAAATAAAGAAAGACAAACTGTACAATAATTTATAAAAAGAAAATATATGTTAATTTCAAAATACAGAACAATGAGATCATTAGCTAGAACCAGCCTTGTAGTGGCTGCAATGTTGTTGTCATTTGGATGTAATCGTGATAATAGTACATCCCAAACACAAACTGAAGAAGAAAATATTTTTCCGGTTAAAACCGAAAAGATAAAAAAAGAGACTATTACTCGAACCATAGAAACTACTGCCAATCTGGCTGCATTTAAGGAGATTCATTATCCACCGGCTTCTCCCGGAAGAATTGATAAGATTTTAGTGGATGTGGACGACCGGGTAACCAAAGGGCAAGTGTTGGTTGAAATGGATAAGACCCAGCTGATGCAGGCAAAAGCCCAATATGAGAATGCTAAATTTAATTTTCAAAGTATTGATACCTTGTATCAGTTAGGAAGTGCCTCTAAGCAACAATACGAAGCTACTAAAATGCAATACGAAATGGCAAAGTCACAATATCTTTTTGCCCAGGATAATTCCATTTTGGAGTCACCCATCGATGGTATTGTTACCGGTAAATATTTCGAAGATGGCGAGATGTACTCGGGAACACCGAATACTCCGGCCGGTAAATCTGCTGTTCTTTCGCTCATGCAGATTAATCCACTAAAGGCAATCGTAAGCATTTCTCAAAATTACTTCCCATTGATTAAAAAAGGGATGATAGCAAAGGTTCGTACCGATATATATCCTGATCAACTTTTTGAGGGTACTATAAATAAAGTATATCCAACGATTGATGCTGCTACACGAACCTTTCAGATTGAACTCTTGATTAAAAATAATCAGGAGGTCCTTCGTCCGGGAATGTTTGCCACCATCGAAATTGAACTGAAAGATGTGGAAGCTGTTGTTATGCCTGCCATCTCCGTTCTTAAACTCGAAGGAACAAATGAGCGTTATGTTTTTGTGAATGATCAGGGCAAGGCAAAACAGATCAATGTAAAACTTGGAAAACGCTTTGATGATAAAATTGAGCTGATATCCAATCAAATTAAGGTTGGTGATGAGCTTATTGTAGAAGGACAAGCGAACCTTTTGGATGGCTCAGCAATTGAGATCATCAATTAACAGGAGCGGTTTTATTTTATGATCAACTTTAAAAAAATAAAATTATGAGTATATATGGAAAAGCAGTAAAGAACCCTATTACTACTATAATGATTTTCCTGGCTATTGTAGTTTTTGGAATTTATTCACTAGTAAAATTACCCATTGATGTATATCCCGAAATAGAATTTCCTGCCATAACCGTTTTTACTACCTATGCAGGAGCCAGCGCTTCGGATATTGAAACCAATATTTCGGAACCTGTTGAGGATGCTTTGAATACGATTGATAACCTGAAAGAGATCAGTTCGGTTTCGCGGGATAATATTTCAGTGGTAATGCTTGAGTTCGAATATGAGACCGATCTAAACGAAGCCGCAAATGATATCCGCGATGCCATTGCATTGATTGAAGATGTGTTGCCCGAAGATGCGGATAAACCCAATATTTTTAAGTTTAGCTCAAGTATGATGCCTATTGCGGTGTATGCAGTTATAGCTGATAATAGCTATCAGGGGATTGAGAAAATTTTGGAACAGAAAATCGTTAATCCGCTAAATCGTATCGAGGGGATTGGTTCTATATCTATTATCGGAGCTCCTACACGACAGGTTAAAATTGAAATTAACCCCCGGAAGTTAGAAGCTTATCATATGACTGTTGAGCAGATTGGTAATATTTTGAGAGCTGAGAATTTAAATATGCCGTCTGGCAAGATTAAAATGGGTCAGATGAGCTATCCGTTGCGTGTAGAAGGGGAATTTGAAAATAGCGACATGATCCGTAATATCGTATTGGGAAATTATAACGGCCAGGCTATTTACCTAAAGGATGTTGCTCATGTGCAGGATTCTATTAAAGAAATGACTGTTGACGAAAAAATTAATGGAGAGCAGGGAGTACGAATTAGGGTGATGAAACAGTCCGGGGCCAATACCGTGAAAATTGCCAAAGAGTTTAATGAACGGTTAGCTGAATTGGAAAGCAACCTACCTTCGGATGTAAAGATTTTAAATGTTTTCGATTCCAGTGAGTTTATTAAGGGCTCAATTAATAACCTCACCAAAACATTAATGTTTGCATTGATCTTTGTGACCTTGGTTGTGTTATTTTTTCTGGGCCGATGGAGAGCTACATTTATTATTGTATTGACGATCCCCATATCATTAATCGTTGCTTTTATCTTTCTGCATGTTATCGACAGCTCAATCAATATTATTTCGTTATCAGCCTTATCTATTGCCATTGGAATGGTAGTGGATGATGCGATTGTGGTGTTGGAAAATATTGCCAAACATATCGACAGAGGCAGTACTTCGCGCGAAGCTGCAATTTATGCTACCAATGAAGTTTGGCAGGCAGTGGTAATTACAACGCTTACCGTTGTTGCGGTATTTTTCCCGATGACCATGGTGGGTGGAATGACCGGAGTACTTTTTAGCCAGTTGGGTTGGATTGTTTCTATTACTGTGGTTACCTCAACCATTGCTGCTATTACTTTAACCCCCATGCTAAGTTCTAAAATGCTTCGGTTAATTAAAAGCAATGGTAACGGGAAGAGAAGCTATTATAATACGGTTATGCCCATGTTCAATAAACTGGATAATGCCTATGGTAAAATTCTAAAGTGGAGCTTAAGCCATAAAAGAATCATTACAATAGTCTCCTTTGTGATATTTTTTGGTTCTTTAGCCTTGCTGGGAAAAATTGGAACAGAATTTATTCCTCAAACCGATGAAGGCCGTTTGTCTATTGCTGTTGAATTACAACCGGGAACAAGAGTGGAGAAGACAGCATCCTTAGCCCGCAAGATTGATAAAATTGTTGAAAAAATTCCTGAGGTAGAATTAATATCTACTTCGGCAGGTAGTGATGATGAGGGTGGCTTTATTGCCATGTTTATGTCTACTGGTTCTAATATTATAAATTATACCATTGGTTTAGTGGATATTGAAGAACGAGAACGAACCGTATGGGAAATTGCCGAAGAGATACGAAATGAATTGTCGGGTATGCCTGAGATTATGAATTATAATGTTTCTTCTACTAGAGGAACCAAGATGGGCGGAAATACTGTTGATGTAGAAATTTATGGTTATGATATCGATCAGACAACTATTCTGGCAAACCAAATTTCGAAAAAAATAAAAACAATTGAAGGAGCCCGGGATATTCAGATTAGCCGTGAAAAGGAAAAACCTGAATTGCGGGTTGAGCTTGACAGGGAAAAAATGTCAGCCGTGGGTTTGAATACTGCGATGGTTTCTACTGCTCTTTATAATCGGGTGGCTGGATTAACAGCCTCGAAATATAGAGAAGACGGTGAAGAATATGATATCGTTATCCGGTTTACAGAAGAGTTTCGTAACTCCATTAGCGACTTAGAGAATATATCTCTTCAAACAGCTACGGGTACTATGGTTAAGCTAGGTGAGATAGGAGAGATCAAAGAGTATTGGTCACCCCCGAATATTGAAAGGAAAAGACGGGAAAGAGTAGTTACCATTTCCTCAACTCCTTACAAAACTTCGCTGGGTGAGTTAGCTGCTAACATTGAACAGGAGATCAATAAAATGGATATTCCGAAGGATGTATCCATTGAAATCGGTGGTGCGTATGAAGATCAACAAGAAAGTTTTGTTGACCTGGGAATGTTGCTATTACTAAGTTTGGTTTTAGTATACATTGTTATGGCCTCACAGTTTGAGTCATTAAAAATGCCATTTATCATCATGTTCTCTATCCCATTTGCTTTTACCGGAGTAATAATAGCTCTTTACATTACCAATACCACGTTAAGTGTTATTGCTGCACTGGGTGCAATCATGCTGGTGGGTATTGTGGTTAAAAATGCCATTGTGTTGGTTGATTATATCAACCTGATGCGTGACCGTGGATATGTTTTGGATGAAGCTATTATTGAATCTGGGAAATCGAGGCTACGACCGGTGTTAATGACTGCATTAACTACCATTTTGGGCATGCTTCCGTTGGCCTTAAGTACTGGCGAAGGTTCTGAAATATGGAGCCCAATGGGAATATCGGTAATTGGAGGGATGATATTCTCTACCATTATTACCATGATCATTGTTCCCATTATATACAGGGTATTTGCTACCAGGGGTGAACGCGACAAGAAGAAAAATGTACGTAGCAAGTTTAAATTTATGGATATGTAATCAACAACCCATTTCTTCTGAGGAGGAGAGTGGTTATTAAAAATAGATCATTATGAAAGCAATTTTTATCGTATATAATCAGGCATATACCGAAAAGATAGAGTATATGCTTGACCGGTTAGAGATTAAAGGATATACCCTTTGGGAGAATGTTTTTGGAAGAGGATCTGAAACCGGAGTTCCTCATAAGGGAACCCATACCTGGCCTGAAACAAATTCTGCAACCCTTACTATGGTTGAAGATGATAAAGTAGATGTGGTATTGGAAAAAATTAAGAAACTCGATACAATAAACGAGGAAGTAGGAATTAGAGCTTTTGTCTGGGATGTTCTGAAAACAGTATAACCAAGATTATAGCATAGAATATACTAAATAGTAAATGCCGAGAGATATTTTTCTCCCGGCATTTTTTATGATTCTATATTTATTTTAATCGGACAAGAACGTCTCCTTTCGAAACCATATCTCCATGTTCGAAAAATATCTCATCCACTTCACCATCATATTCCGAAATAATTTCATCGTAAGTATAGTTGTTCTCAATATAGCAAATCCGCTGCCCTTTTTTTACCTGATTGCCTAGCTCAATGGCTTGTTCTTCAATAAAATAATTTAAATTATAAAATATCCTGCCCATATACGGTGAAGTAATATCTTTTTTACCCGGTTCGGGTTTTACTCCTCCTGTTTTTGGCGATTTGGCCTCTGAACGTAATTTTTGCAATTCTTCGTTAAATCTTTTTTTCGCTACGCCCGATTTATAATCTCGGTATTGACGTTCGTGCATAGCTAATTCAAATAGCTCTTCATCATCCTCCCCGGTATCCCAGTTATTTTCTTCCATCTCTTTTCGATATTTATCTAACTCATCGGGATAATTATCTTGTGGTACACCATGATAAAATTCTTTTCCTGATTCTTCGGCTATTTTAATAATTTCAGGAGCAAGCGTACCGGGTAATTTGCCGGATTTGCCTAATATCATATCCCAGGCATTGTTATCAATAATAGAGAATTTAGCTTTGCCTTGTATTTCCTGCATTACATTTAATAAGGCAATATTTTTTACATATTGGCTAAAAGGAGTTACTAGTGGAGGATTACCCAGTTTGGGCCAGATATCAATTACTTCATCAAATAGTTTAACCAGTAAATCATCTTCCGAAAGTTTTTCTTTTCCCTGGGCCTCCAGCGTTTGATTCAGCCCTTGATGTACTCCTTTTAGATCGGCCATCATACTACCCATCATTCCTCCGGGTAAACCGGCATGTACTAATAATGATGACATATAACGGTTTTTAGGATTGATAAAATAACCCAGAAAATCATCAATAAACTCTTGACTTAAAGCCCTTGCTTTCATGTAAGCTTTCATATTAATTTCAGGGACTTTAAAACCTGCATCTTTAAGCATTGCCTGAATAGTTATAACATCAGGATGTACCATGCCCCAAGAAAGTGGCTCCATGGCAACATCAACATAATCAACTCCTGCTTTAGCCACCTCTAACATAGAAGCTACAGAAAATCCAGGGCCAGAGTGTCCATGGTATTGAACAATTAAATCAGGATATTTCTTTTTGATTTCTCTTACAAGATTACCAAGGGTTACCGGCCTTCCAACACCAGCCATATCTTTTAAACAAATCTCGTCAGTACCATACTCTACTGCTTTATCTACAACACCCATGTAATAATCAACCGTATGTATTTCAGAATGGGTAATGCTTAGGGTAGCCTGAGAAATCATTCCGGCTTCTTTAGCATATTTTATCGAAAGTTCAAGATTTCTATGGTCGTTTAATCCACAAAATGAACGGGCAATATCAACCCCCTGTGCTTTTTTTACTTTAAACATCAACCGGCGAACATCTTTAGGTACAGGATACATTCGGATACCATTCAAAGCTCTTTCAAGCATGTGCGTTTGAATACCCGCTTCGTTAAATGGTTTGGTCCACTCTCTTACTGCTTTGTTTGGATTTTCTCCATATAAAAGATTTACTTGCTCAAAAGCACCACCATTGGTTTCAATTCGTGAAAAACAACCCATATCAATAATTACAGGGGCTATCTTTTTAAGTTGATCTACTCTGGGCACATACTTCCCTGAGGATTGCCACATATCACGATAAAGTAAACTAAATTTTATCTCTTTGCTCATATATAAGTTCCTTTTAATCAATAATTTTATGAATAATTATCATCCTTCAGATGACAAAATAAAATAAAAAAATCTTTTAAACGTATGTTTTAAAAAATATTGCATTAAAAATTATCCCTACAGGTTGATAACCATCGAATTAATTTTAATTTTTTTACTCCTCATCGTTCTAATAGATAACTGAACAAGTTATAAAATATGTTATACAATTGAAAGAGATTATTTTGCTTATTTTTATTTTTATTCGAATTAAATTAATATAAAATTTTTAACTTTGCAGTGTTAAAAAAGGAACAGTTTTGGGAAGAATTTTAGCCATTGATTATGGAAGGAAAAAAGTTGGTTTAGCTGTTACCGATCCATTACAAATGATCGCCAATGCATTAACTACAGTCCACGCTAAAGATATTTGGAATTTCTTATCGGATTATCTTAATAAAGAAACGGTCGATTGTATTGTAGTAGGTTATCCTAAACAAATGAACAATAAGGCATCAGAAGCTGTTCGATACATTAATCCTTTTGTAAAACGTTTACAAAAGTTATATCCTGAAATGGATATTCAGCTAGTTGATGAACGATTTACTTCAAAAATAGCACATCAAACGATGATTGATGCAGGATTAAGAAAAAAAGCAAGACAAAATAAAGCGTTGGTTGACACCATTAGTGCAACCATCATTTTACAATCATATTTAGAACAAAAATCAAAATTTTAAATCCATGATTTATCCAATAGTTATATATGGCTCGCCGGTTTTACGCAAGGTTGCTAATGATATTGATAAGGACTACCCTAATCTAAAGGAATTTATTGCGGATATGTGGGAAACAATGTACTATTCAGACGGCGTAGGTTTAGCTTCTCCTCAGGTAGGAAAATCTATTCGTTTATTTGTGGTTGACGGATCTCCCATGGAAGAGGATGACCCCAAACTTAAAGATTTTAAGAAAGTATTTATAAATCCACAAATTAAAGAAAGGGTAGAGGAAAATATTCTTTATTCAGAAGGATGTTTAAGCATTCCGCTTATCAGAGAAGAAGTGTTGAGGCCTGTAAAAATAAGAATTGAATATTATGATGAAGATTTTAATTTTCATGATGAATGGTTTGATGGAGTGGCCGCTCGTATTATTCAGCACGAATACGATCATTTGGAAGGAATTTTATTTACCGATAAAGTTGCGCCAATAAAAAAACGTTTATTAAAACATAAACTACAAGCCATATCGAAAGGTAAATTTAGTGTTGATTATAAGTATAAACTTGTTCGATAAGGTGTCGTTTTATAAAAAATCTTTTTAAAACCTTTGGAGGCAACTGACCAAAGGTTTTTTTTGATATCTGTATTGTAATAAATAGAACTTCTACCTATAATTTTTTATTAACCTGCTATATGTCAGAAAAAAAGCATATTGTATTCAAAATATTTTGGAATTTGTTATTTGAATTTTGAAGTTTTATTCTAAAGTCTGGTTATATTTGTTGAGTCTTTAACCATTTATTATTCATTTATAAAAAGATTTCTACAATGGAAGTTACTGTACAAACCGCCGAACAATTAGGATTGTTACCCGAAGAGTTTGAAAAGATTAAAGAAATTATGGGACGCACTCCTAATTTTACCGAATTAAGTATTTTTTCCGTGATGTGGTCGGAGCATGCATCCTATAAAAATTCAATTAAATGGTTAAAGACATTGCCCAGAACAGGAAAACAATTACTCGCTGAAGCAGGACAGGAAAATGCAGGACTTGTTGACATTGGAGAGGGACTTGCCTGTGCTTTTAAAATTGAGTCACACAACCATCCATCAGCTGTGGAACCTTATCAGGGAGCAGCCACGGGTGTGGGAGGTATCAATCGCGATATTTTTACTATGGGCGCAAGGCCGGTAGCCCAATTAAATTCATTACGTTTTGGAGATATTCAACTAGATCGTACCAAATGGCATTTAAAAGGTGTTGTAAAAGGTATTGGAGATTACGGAAATGCTTTTGGAATACCGGTTTTGGGAGGAGAGGTGTTTTTTGATAAATGTTATAATACCAATCCATTGGTAAATGCCATGTCGGTTGGGATCATGAAAAAAGATGATGCCATTTCTGCTATTGCAAAAGGTGTAGGTAATCCGGTTTATATTGTGGGTTCATCAACCGGAAAAGATGGAATTCATGGAGCTACTTTTGCATCGGCAGATTTAACTGAAAATTCTGCCGACGATTTACCTTCCGTTCAGGTAGGTGATCCTTTTATGGAAAAATTATTGCTTGAAGCTACCCTTGAATTAAATAAAACAGGAACGGTTGTAGGAATGCAAGATATGGGTGCGGCAGGAATTATTTGTTCTACCTCTGAAATGTCTGAAAAAGGAGGGCACGGAATGAAGATTGACCTGGATAAAGTTCCTTTGCGTCAGCAAGATATGCATCCGTTTGAAATATTATTATCCGAATCGCAAGAACGAATGCTGGTTGTTGTTGAAAAAGGGAAAGAAGCGGAGGTGGAACAAATCTTTAAAAAGTGGGATTTAAATTGTGCCATTATCGGGGAAGTAATTGCGGAAGACCGACTTTACTTTTATATGCATGATGAATTAGTTGCCGATGTTCCTGCCTCTTCATTGGTTCTTGGCGGCGGTGCTCCGGTGTATGAACGTGAATATAAAGAACCTGCTTATTTTAAGGAGTATAAGAAATTTAAAATTGAAGATGTTCCTGAACCACAAAATTACAAAGAGGTTGCATTGGAAATGATAAAAAATTTCAATATAGCTTCTAAACGTTGGGTTATAGAACAATACGATACAATGGTTGGTACAGGAAATATGAGTACTAATTTCCCTGCCGATGCAGGTATTTATAATATTAAAGGAACGAACAGAGCGTTAGCCATGACTGTTGATTGTAATTCACGTTATGTAAATGCTGATCCTGAAAAAGGAACTGCTATTGCAGTAGCCGAAGCAGCCCGAAATATTGTTTGTTCTGGTGGTGTTCCTTTAGCTGTTACCAACTGCTTAAATTTTGGAAATCCATATAATCCTGAGGTTTATTGGCAATTTGTGCATGCAATTAAAGGGATGACCCATGCCTGCAAGAAATTTAACACCCCGGTTACAGGCGGTAATGTTAGCTTTTATAATCAAATGCAGGTTAAAGGAAAAATTGTTCCCGTATTCCCAACATCAACTATTGGAATGATTGGTTTGATTGAAGATAAGAACGATCAAATGAGTATTGCTTTTAAGAATAAAGGAGATATGATTTACTTAATTGGTAAATCAAGGGATGATATTAATTCTTCTGAATATCTTTATGCTTATCATAAGATTGAAAAATCACCTGCTCCTCATTTTGATCTGGAAGAAGAACACCAGGTGCAGGAAACCATTCAAAAACTAATTAAGAAAAATCTTATTTTGTCGGCGCATGATGTTTCGGATGGCGGGCTTTTCACCACACTGGTAGAAAGTGCTATGGTTAAAGGGTATGGATTTGATGTTACCGCGGATGCTGAAGTAAGAAAAGACGCCTTTTTGTTTGGCGAATCGCAAAGCCGGGTGGTAGTTTCTGTTTCTCCAACCAACGAAGATCATTTTATTTATTTTATGATTGAGCAAAAAATTCCATTTTCAGCTTTAGGGCATGTAACTAAATCAGAATTCCGAATTGATGATAACTCTTACGGTTTTGTTTACGATATAAAAAAATGGTATGATAATGCGCTTAAAGAATTGCTTACTGAAGAAAAGTAAACGTGACCAAACCATATAAAAATCAACAAACGGGGAAAAAAGAGCAAGTAGCTCTTATGTTTAATAATATTGCCCGACGGTATGATTTTTTAAATCATTTTTTATCATTAGGGATTGATAAAATATGGCGAAAAAAAGCCATTAAATATTTATCTAATAGTACAAAAAGTCCGGTATTACTTGACATTGCCTGTGGAACAGGCGACCTGGCTATTGAAGCGTTAAAATTACATCCTAAAAAAATTATTGGCCTTGATATCTCGGAAGAGATGCTGAAAATTGGACGTAAAAAGGTTGATCGAAAAAAAGGGAACCATATTATAACCTTACAAAATGGGGATGCTGAAAACATTTCATTTCATGATAACTATTTTGATGCAATTACCGTAGCTTTTGGAGTAAGAAATTTTGAAAATCTTTCAAAAGGGTTAATCGAAATGTTTCGTGTTTTAAAACCCGGAGGAAACGTTGTTATTCTTGAATTTTCTAATCCCACCCTATTTCCTGTAAAACAGATTTATCAATTTTATTTTAATGTTTTACTTCCGGTTATCGGAAAGTTTTTTTCGAAAGATCACTCAGCTTATGCTTATTTACCCGAATCCGTAAAACGTTTTCCTGAGCAGGAGCAATTTATTAAAGAAATGGAAAAAGCAGGTTTTTCTCAAAGTAATTATAAATCGCTTACTTTTGGTATTGCTACTATTTATTATGCTACAAAAAAATGAAAAATAAAAAATGTAATATATTAGCGTAATTGTTCGTTTACTACATTTACAAGTTATACTATGCGAAAAACTTTTTTAGTTATATTCCTTTTAGTTGTTGGTTATTTAGCCTCCGCCCAAAAAGAAATTATTCTTAATTACCAGGAAGTTGATTATAAGAAAATCCATTTTGGGTTTACGGTAGGTTTTAATACTATGGATTTTAAATTAACTCCTACCATGAATACTTATGGAGTTGATTCGGCAGTGTTAGTTCCTGAAATTAATAAGTTAGTCCCCGGTTTTCATGTAGCTATTGTTTCCAGTTTAAAAATAAACGATTATTTTGATTTAAGATTTCTTCCGGGTATATCCTTGGGACAGCGAAATATCTTATTTTATGATGAGAATAATCAAGTGGATTCAGAGATGAAGATCGAATCTACTTTTATTGATATCCCTTTATTAATAAAGTATAAAGCAACCAGAATAAACAACACCAGGCCTTATTTGATTGGTGGAATAAATATTCGTCGTGATATGGCAAGAAATAAAGAATTTAACGAGGATGAAGATATATATATTAAACTAAAACCTTTGGATATCTATTATGAGATTGGATTTGGATTCGATTTTTATCTGGCCTATTTTAAATTTTCTACTGAAATAAAATATTCTGTTGGAACATTAAATGTTGTTTCTTCCGATGCTACTGAAGATTTTCCTCAATATGCAAACGCAATTGAAAAATTAAACTCTAGAATGTTTATGATTTCTTTTCACTTTGAATAAATTAAAAGAGTCTTCTTCTAAATTCAGAACATACAATAGCTGTTGCTGTAGAAAGATTTAACGATTCGGTGGTTTTTTTTGTATCCGGATAATTGGGGATAAAAAGTTTTTGGTGAATCAATGGTTCCCATTTCTGAGAAATACCATGTGATTCACTTCCCATCATAATAAACCCTTTTGAGCTTAAAGGTTCATGATAAATATTATTGCCTTCTAAAAAAGTACCATAAATGATAAAATCTTTATTATCAGAAAAATCGTGCAATAATTCTTGAAAATCAATGTAGTGTACGTTGACTCTAAAAATTGCACCCATAGTTGCTTGCACAACTTTTGGATTATATAAATCAACACTTTCTTTTGTACAGAAAATATTTTTTATCCCAAACCAATCGGCAATTCTAATAATAGTTCCTAAATTCCCAGGATCATTCACATTGTCGAGCAAAATACTTAATTGTTCGGCAATTTCTGTTTTGTTGTATTTTATTTCTGGAATCTTTATCGTAGCCAGCACCTTGTTTGGAGTGCTTAAGGCACTAATTTTTTTAAGCTCTTCGTTAGTAATTACACAACGGGTAATCGATTTTTTATCAATAATCTGCTGATGTTGCTCTAGCCATTCATTTGTGGCAAAAATTGTTGATATTTCAGCCTCTGATAGTAAAAGTTCATCAACTAATTTTTCACCTTCAGCAAAAAATATTTGATGAGCATCTCTGTATTTCTTTTTTTTAATGGAATTGATGAATTTAATCTTATTTTTGCTAAGCATAGATTAATTGATATTATTGTAAAATTTATGTAAATATAATATATAACATTGAAAAAATTTAAACGATCATATAAAGTAAAAAGAGGTAATCATGTTTTTGCATTACTGATACTTTTTTTATTCTTTTTTGCTTCATGTGGCCCTGTAAAATATGTTCCTGAAGATAAATATCTTTTAGATCGATATAAAGTTAAAGTAGAAAAAGGAACAGCCGAAAAAGAAAAAATAAAAAAGGATGAGTTAGAATCGTTCGTTAGACAAAAACCCAACAAAAGAGTATTGGGTATCAGATTCCATCTGGGTTTATACAATCTTTCAAGAAAAAATAAAGAAAAAGGATTAAATGGTTGGTTAAGACGCATAGGCGAAGAACCCGTTATTTATGATGATTTTCTTACCGATAAATCAACAACACAAATAAAATCTTACCTTAACAATAAAGGATATTATAATTCTGTTGTCTCAGATACAGCTATATTTAAACGTCAACGCGCCAGAGTTTTATATCGAGTTAGGATCAACAGACCCTATAAAATCAAGCGTTTAACCTATAATATTCAAGATTCATTAATTGAGCCATTAATATTAAAAGATACCGTTAATTCCTTAATAACAAAAGGCGAAAATTTTGATTTAGACTTATTGCAAGAGGAAAGAAAAAGAATTGAAACGTATTTGAAAAATCAAGGGTACTATCAATTCACGAAAGAATTTATTTTTTTTCAAGCGGATAGCTCAGCGAAAAATCGAGAAGTTTCTCTTGTTCTAAACCTGAAAAAATACCAGAAGTTAGATGAAAACAGGAAATTTGTTGATACAAATCATCAAAAGTATCGGATTAATAAAGTGTACGTTTTTACAAATTATAATCAGAAAGAAGCCTTAGCACAGAAAGAAAAATACTTTTCATATCTTGATACTACCTATTTAAATGGTATTTATTTTATAAGTAAAGGAGAAGACCCCTTAAAAAAGAAAGTCTTTTTACATGCCAATTTTATTCAAGAAGGCGATGACTATTCTTTGTATAATGTCAACAAAACTTATCAACATCTCAATTCGTTACGCTTATTTCGAGTCATTAATATTCAGTTTAAAGAACTCAAGAGAGATAGTTTGATGTTGCAGGATAGCAGTTCATCAGGTCTTTTAAATTGTAATATTCAATTAACAAAGCATTATTTACAATCCTATACAGTTGAGTTGGAAGGAACAAACTCTTATGGGAATATTGGGGTTGGTGGAAATTTCTTGTATCAACATAAAAGTTTATTTGGAGGTGCCGAGATAACTGACTTTAAGATTAATGGTTCAATAGAAGCGCTTGATACTTCTGTTGTTGGAATAAGTCGTATTAATAATGCCGTTGAGCTGGGTGGCGATATTACCATGCGTATTCCCAAGTTTATGCTTCCGGTTTTTAAAGCGGAAAAGTTTAGTAAAAAATATAGCCCTAGAACACAAATATCTGTAGGGTATAATTTTCAGGACAGACTAGAATATCGAAGAACAGTTGCAAACCTCTCTTATGGCTATAATTGGGATGGAAATAATTATTTGAAACACAATGTTAAATTAGTTGAATTAAATGCCGTAAAAATACCTTATGCTTCAGAGCTATTCAGGAATTTTATTGACTCTACTTATTTACGAAGTAGTTACGAAAATCATTTAGTGTCTGTTAGTAGTTATAGTTTGGTGTTTAATAACCAGGATATTAAAAAAAACAGAGATTTTTATTTTTTAAGAATGAATGCTGAAATTTCCGGGAATCTTTTATCGGCTTATAGCGAATTAACGAATGCTTCTATTGTTAATGGGAGTTATGAGATTTTTGGTGTTCCTTTTTCTCAATATGTTAAATTTGATTTAGATTTTCGATATTATGACATTAAAAATCAATCTAACAGTTTTGCATACAGAATATTTGCGGGAGTAGGGGTCCCATATGGGAATTCACAATCTTTACCTTTTGAAAAAATGTATTTTTCCGGTGGTGCGAATAGTATCAGAGCCTGGAATGTCCGTAGTTTAGGACCGGGTTCATATTCCGGAAGATATTATACACGTTTCCCGAATCAAAGCGGAGATATTAAACTAGAAGCAAACGCTGAATTTCGATTTAAGTTATTCTGGATTTTAGAAGGAGCCTTATTTATTGATGCCGGAAATATTTGGTACTTAAAATCTGACGAGTTTGAAGGTGGATTGTTCAGAGATGACGAATTTTATAAAGAATTTGCTGTAGGTTCCGGATTTGGAACTCGTATTAATCTTTCCTTTTTTGTTTTTCGATTAGATCTTGGCGTAAAACTCAGAGACCCTGCATTAAATGAAGGTAACCGTTGGATTATAAGCAACAGAAGCCTAAATTGGCAAAATGATTTTACTTTAAATATTGGTATTGGTTATCCTTTTTAAAAGATTATTTCTATAAAAGTATACAATAGTTATATCAATTAATTTTTATAAATTTGTTAGGAGTTATAATCATCTAAATTCAAAACATTATGGCATATAATAAAATTGTAGATCAATTAGGAGATAAAGCCGATTATCTTTTAAATCATAAATGTCAAACCGTTGACAAAAGTCAGTTACACCTACCAGGCCCTGACTTTGTTGATAGAGTTGTATACCATTCTAATCGTTCGCCACAAGTAATGGCTACTATGCAACAGATTTTTAACCACGGTCGTTTAGGCGGTACTGGATATATGTCTGTTCTTCCGGTTGATCAGGGAATTGAGCATACTGCTGGTGCTTCTTTTGCTCCGAATCCAATGTATTTCGATCCCGAAAATATTGTAAAGCTTGCTATGGAAGGAGGATGTAATGCAGTAGCTTCAACTTTTGGAGTATTAGCATCTGTATCTAGAAAATATGCACACAAAATTCCATTTATTGTGAAAATTAATCACAACGAATTAATGACATATCCTACAAAATATGATCAAATTCTATTTGGTACAGTAGAGGAAGCTTGGAATCTTGGAGCAAAAGCAGTAGGTGCAACCATCTATTTCGGTTCTCCGGAATCCAATCGTCAAATTATTGAAATTGCCGAAGCTTTTGAAAGAGCACATGAATTAGGTATGGTAACAGTGCTTTGGTGTTATTTGCGAAATCCTGACTTTAAGAAAGGTGGTGTTGACTATCATACCTCTGCCGATATGACCAGTCAGGCAAATCATTTAGGCGTAACCATACAGGCTGATATTATAAAACAAAAACTGCCAATACTAAATGGAGGCTTTAAAGAAATAGGTTTTGCTAAAACAAGTGATAAAGTTTATCAAGAACTTTCATCAGATCATCCCATAGATTTAACTCGATACCAGGTCGTTAATAATTATATGGGACGTTCTGGATTAATCAATTCTGGTGGAGCATCATCAGGAAAGTCTGATTTGTCTGAAGCAGTTCAAACGGCTGTTATCAATAAACGTGCCGGAGGAATGGGTTTGATTTCTGGACGAAAAGCTTTCCAACGGCCAATGAAAGAGGGTGTTGAATTGTTAAATGCAATTCAGGATGTATATTTAGCAAAAGAAATTGATATTGCTTAAATTCTTATTCTTTTATTAATATTGAGACAGAGATTTTTTTCTCTGTCTTTTTTTGTGCTTACATTAACTATTTTTTTGCAAATCAAGTCAATTTTTGTAAAATTGCTAAGCTTTTTACATTTTTAATTAAACATTTAAAAAAGGATATGGCAGAATTTGATTTTTCTAATAGAGATAGCTTCGGAAGTAAGTTTGGAGCTATTGCAGCCGCCGCAGGCTCCGCAATTGGTTTAGGAAATATTTGGCGATTTCCATATGTTGTTGGAGAAAATGGAGGTGGAGCATTTTTATTTATCTATCTCGCTTTTATTTTTGCTATTGGTATTCCGGTAATGTTGTCGGAGTTTACTATTGGAAGAAAAGCACAACGAAATCCATTTGGGGCTTTTCGTAAATTAGCCCCCGGGAAACCTTGGTATCTGGTAGGTTTAATGGGTGTTGTTGCTGCTTTTATGATTCTGGCATTTTATACTGCAGTGGCAGGATGGACGTTAGAATATATCTATCAGTCAATAGTTAACGGATTTGCTGGAAAATCTTCCGCTGATCTTGGCCAGATGTTTGATTCTTTCCGCGAAAGTTCATTCCGCCCCATTCTCTGGTTTGCTATTTTTATGTTTATGACATCATGGATTGTAGCTTCCGGCGTGAAAAACGGAATCGAAAAATATGCTAAAATACTTATGCCTATTTTATTATTATTGATTATAATTTTATGTATACGTTCGGTTACGTTGCCTGGAGCTAAAGATGGTTTGTTGTTTTTATTTAAACCCGATTTTTCAAAAATAACTGGTAATACAATTCTCGAAGCACTTGGACAGGCTTTCTTTTCGTTAAGTATTGGTATGGGAACTTTAATAACCTATGGTTCTTATATTAGTAAAAAAGATAATTTAGCGAATACCGCCGTTAGTGTTTCGCTAACAGATACATTTATAGCCATAATGGCAGGAATTGCTATTTTCCCTGCAGTATTTGCTTTTGGTATTGCGCCGGAATCTGGTGAAGGATTAGTTTACCGCACACTTCCTAATATTTTTCAACAAATGCCTGGAGGATATTATTTTTCCCTGTTATTTTTTATTCTATTAGGTGTTGCAGCACTTACATCAACAATTTCAGTTTTAGAAGTTATTGTGGCTTATTTTGCCGAAGAATTAAATATGACCCGAAAAAAAGCAACGATTTTAGCCAGCTTATCAGTATCTGTATTAGGATTGATGGCCGTTATGTCTTGGGGGCCTTTGGCAGATTTTAAAATTTTTGGTAAACACGTTTTTGGAATTCTTGATTTTACCTCTGCAAATATTTTGTTGCCTCTCGGAGGTTTACTCATTGTCGTTTTTGTTGGTTGGTATTTTGGTAAATCAAAAACCAAAGATGAGCTATCAAATCAGGGAACGCTAAAAGCAAAATATTTAAGGTTATTTATGTTTTTGGTTAAATTTATTACACCAATTGCTATTGCAATGGTATTTTTAAATGGTATAGGAATTTTAAAATTCTGACAAACGGAACTTTATGGCTGGAAGAAGGCTAAAAGAATATTTTACATTTACAAAAAGAGAGCGCAATGGAATCATTGTGCTCCTTTTTTTACTTGTAACCCTAATTATTGTAGATAAGAGTATTGATTTTTCTTCTGATAAAGAAATTTCTTTAATGACTGAAGATTATCGAGAAAAAATTACTGAATTTGAAAAATCTTTGGAAGAAAAATCGTTTAGAAGGGATAAAGAAAAGAGACATCAAATCTATTCATCTGAAGAAAACGCACATGAAAACCAATGGGTAATTCCTGATTCCCTTTTCTATTTCGATCCGAATACTATTTCAGAAAATCAACTAAAAAAATTGGGGCTAAGTGAAAAACAAATATCAACTTTTATTAACTACAGAATTGCTGGTGGTGATTTTAAAATTTCAACCGACTTACTCAAAATATACGGAATAAATGAGCAGCAGTTTAATATTCTCGAACCCTATATTTTTATAGCTAAAAAAGATAAGAAAGTAGAATACCAGGATAGAGATTATACAAAAGATATTACTTCAATTGTTATTTCTTTAAATTCATGCTCTGCTGATAGTTTGGAATTAATTTATGGAAT
>JAYEKP010000029.1:0-25076 GCA_034661075.1 Bacteroidota bacterium | reverse complement strand
TTTATGAATTAATCCAATGGTAAGCGTATAAAGTTGAAAATTGACAAAAAATATCAGGTTATACCTAAAATAATCGAATAGATAATTTGTATAGAGCGCATTTCCTAAACCAATGCAAAATATAATCCATAATAACCATAAGAACTCTTTTCCTATCGTCCAGTTTTTCTCACTAAAAGTTTTTGGGAATAAATGTTCAACAACTATTAGGTTAATAAAATAACACAAGGAATGTTACCAGTCCATATCCCGAAAGAATGAGTATCTTATTTTGAATTAAACTTATCCCGAAAGGTTGAAATATAATAAGAAAAATTGCTACAAATAAGCTAATGGTGATAATTAATTTCCATCGTGAAGTTAATTTAGGGAAGGGTTGCTTAAGATAATTTTTAAGTGTCATTATTTTTGTATTAAGCTGTGAATATACAAAAATGTGCTATTAAGACAAAAAGCCAGGTTTATATTGAACCTGGCTTTTAAATTAGCTGAAGTTTTCAATAAAAATTATTTACTCGTGATTATTAGTATAATCCGTAATAATCTGGTTACGCAATTCCAAAAACATTTGGGTTACATCATTCATTAACCCATTGGAGTAATTGGTTAGATATTCCTGTGCCTTTTTGGGGTCTTTTTTATACAATTTTAATGCTTCTTCTTCTATAGCATTTTGTTTTTTAAACATCTCTTCTTCAAATGGATTTCTTACTTCATGAACATCTTCAGCTATTGGTTGAAATTTTAAATTAGCTAAGTTGTCTACAAAATCGATAGCCCAGCGCGCTGAATTTTTACTATAAGCCTCCGGGTCATATGTTTTGTATGATTCGTGTACCGATAAATTTCCTGTATAAATGGGCACATAAGGGCTGAAATATGGATTGTCCAGGTAAACCCAGTAAACACCACCAATTTCATCAGGTAGCCAATCACGGAGTTGAAGTACCATTCCATAATGTCCACGGTGTCGTGCTACCGGGCGACGATACGTTATATTTAACAATTTGCGTAGATCGCTGCCCGGAAATGGCGTTGCCAACGGGCTTTTTTGGTATCCGCCTTTCCCGTCAGGAACCAACCAGTTTGGATCGTTAGTCATATCGTAGATAGTTCCTTCGTAAACGGAACGTTGAAAAGCAATTACATCCCGAACGGATATTTTTTCTTCGGGTTTTACCGAAAAAGGATATATAGATAAAGGTTCTACATATTGAAAATAAGGTTGAATTCCTTTGTAAGGATTGTCTTCCTGAAAACGATTGGGCCATTCTTTTAAATTAGGCACAAAGGTTTGATGGAATAGCCAAAAGCGGCTTGTGGCATATTCAACCGAAACTTCGGGTGCATATGTTTTTTGCCAGATAAAAGTTTTGCCTGAATTGGGATCATACAAACCACGGTCAATAGCTTCCTGCATATAATTATCTGATACCATAAAATGGTCTGTATCGTCAGCATCTATTTTTTTTATAATGCTCCAGTTCGGGATTATGGTTGCTTCATCATCGGGTAACCGCTGTGCGGCCCAAATAGCTCCGGGTTTACCACTGGCTTTGGTCCATCCGGCACCTACGCCAAATACTTCAAAAACCCATGCTTCTTCGGTATCGGCAATCACCAGGGTTTCAGACCCCGGCCCGCTCGATGGCAAAAAACCATATTCAGTCATTAAGTCACCAATAAACTGAACAGCCTCGCGGGTTTTTTTATATCGCTGCAAAGCAAAAATCATGGCTTGTTCAATCGTCATAATCTGCTCACCGTTTTCACGGGTACAGATAAGCTGTTCGCGTTGGTCTGTTGTACTTTCGGCAATGCCCAGCTGATACTCGTTTACATGCGAATAAGCTGAATGAAAATAGGTATAGGTTTCTTCTACTTGCGGTATATATCCTAAAATTTCTCCGTCATTTTTTAATGGTAACGAAGCATCCTGAATCCCCCAGTAAACAGGAGCTTTTGCTCCGGGTTTGAATTTTTGCCCGGGAACAACATAAATTCTTGAGTCAGGGCCTGTATCGGTATGCGAAATAATCACGGAACCATCGGCCGAGGCATCTTTACCAACCGCTATAACGGTGCAGGCTTTGGTGCTTAGTTCAATGTTTGATAACAATACTAATGTGGATAAAAAGATTTTTTTTAACATCATAATTTAAATTTTGAATTTATAGAATCTCTAATACTTCTTTTCTCATTAAACCTTTCTTCTTATTGGCTTCGATTTTAATATCCAACCAGCTTTCCAATAAGTTGTAAATATTTTGTTTCATTTCTTTAGGAAATGATTTTATTCGTGTAGCATGATTTCCTTTTGGATTTACCATTTTTACAGCGATAGTATTGTCCGAGGGATTAACGCTTGTTGCTCCCCAGGGATCGTATTCCCCAATAATGTATAACATATAATTACCGTTATTTTGTACCCATTTATTAATATCTTTCATTACTGAAGGATTGTATGAATACTGTACTTCTTCCGGAATTTTAAAATCAAAAGTTATGTTTGCGGTATCATCCAGATATTCTTTGAAAGGAGTAATATCATAATCATAAAAACCCAGTTCTGTTAATGCCTGGTAAGAAAATAGTTGGTCGGAGCTTAAAGGTTTTACATCAAGAAAAGAAAATGAAGCGATGGAAGTCCAGTGATTAAACATTTCTTTGTACGTTGCATTTTCTGAAGGTATTTTTTCACAGTTTCCATTCCATTGCCAAAAAGCAAAAGAATATTCCAACACATTGATATCATAAGCTCTTTCAAGGCCTAAGTTTTTAAATTTATAGTCTTTTTCCCGAGCATGTTTTTTTACGAATGGCATGATATGCTCTTTGTTTTCGAACAGGGCTTTCTGGAAATTTAATATTTTTTCCCGGCATGTTTCGGTTCCTACCGTTGTAAGGTGTTTGGCAATTCTGGGGTCTTCTCGTTCAAAATTAAGTGGAGCAACATAAGGAACACTCACATCCACGTCTTTAGGGTAGAATCGTCGATGAAAAATGGTCGTTTGCCCGCCTTTACTTATGCCGGTCGAAATCCATTTCCCTGTATAAATATTTTTAAGTGATTGAATAATTTTATGTTGATCAGTTGCTGCCTGTTTGACATTTAATAAATCCCAGGGTAAGCTATCCGGCTGAGATTCCCCATAAAACCGGTGTTCAATGGTTATTTGGTTTGCATTGAGCAATTTGCTGAGTTCTCCTGCTTTAGTAGAATGTAAGTCATAACCTTCAAAAATAACCACCGTAGGTAGGTCGTAACCAACATGGTTCACGATAACTCGTTGTTTAAAACTTCCTTTATCAGGATTATTGTGATCTAACAGTTGGGTAAACCGTACATCATACGTTTCAGTGTACATTGAATCGGATTCAATTATAGACACCTCTGTTCCTTTAATGTTTGATAGTTTTGTTTGTAAATTCTCTGATGTATCACAGGATATAAAACAAACAATTGAAAGAAATATTAAGATCGACAGACTAAAATTTTTTTTCTTCATTTTCATACTGTTTTAAAATTATTTAAAGATAAAACCATTTTTTAAAGTATCCTCAGGATTGATATAGAAAGTGCTTTGACCTGTAATTAAACCGAGGGATTTACCTCCTGTATGCAAATGGTTTTTATTTGCAACCAGTCATCAGGAGGTGTCCATTTGGTTTATTCATTTTTTACATGATATAGATTATTTGAATGTTTTTGCTCTTTCTGCCTCTACATCTTCAATGGTTTTAGCCAGAGGCTTACCTAAGATTTTGTGCCCTTTTTCGGTAATTAGCACATCTTCTTCATTCCTGGTGCCGCTAAAATCTTTATATTTTTCTACTTTATCGTAATTTATAAATTCAGTAAACTTATTTTGTGATTTCCAAAGATCAATTAGCTCAGGGATGAAATAAATCCCGGGTTCAATGGTAAGTACATATCCTGGTTTTAAATCACGCCCTAACCGGAGTGATTTAAGCCCGAATAAAGTGCTTTTTGGTTCCCCGGCATAGCCAACATATTGCTCTCCCAGGTTTTCCATATCGTGTACATCCAGTCCCATAAGGTGTCCTGTTCCGCAAGGGAAAAATAGTGCATGGGCTCCGGCTTCTACTGCTTCTTCAGTATTTCCTTTTGTAAATCCCAACTCTTTTAATCCATCAAATATTTTGCGTGCAGCGGTAAAGTGGATTTCTTTATAATTAACACCTGGTTTCAATGCATCAATGGCAGCATTGTGGGCATTTAAAGCAATTTGGTAAATTTCTTTCTGTCGCTCGGTAAATTTTTGCGAAACAGGGAATGTACTTGACATATCGCCGGCATAATGTAATTTATTTTCTGCCCCGGCATCCAGTAAAAACAGGTCGCCCTCTTTAATGGTGTTCCCATGATAATGGTTGTGTAGGGTTTGCCCGTTAATGGTTGCAATAATAGGGAAGGAGATGTTTCCTCCGGCAGCCAGTGCCACTTCGTGTACCTTAGCTGCTACTTGTGCTTCGGTCATGCCAGGTTTTGCATAGCGCATTGCAGCAAAGTGCATGTCGGCAGTTACGCTTACAATTTGTTCTAGTTGCTCAATTTCTTCCTTGGATTTAACATTGCGTTGTTCACCTACGGCAACAATTAAATCGGTAGAAGCATGCTTATTGGTTTCGTTGATAGGTATTTCCAGCCAATTATGGAGTTTTATCTGATGTTCGGGACGATAAGCCGGTAGGAAATGAATGTTACGCTTTTTGCTTTTTGCCGTTTGGATTAATTCGATCCCTTCTTTTAACTGCCCGGTATTTTTTATTCCTGCTTTTTCACTTCGTTCTTTAATGGTAGGTTGCGAACCCATCCAAACAATATGGTCAATAGTCAGGTCATCACCAAAAATATAATCTTTATTTTCATCTAAATCAATAACTCCAATAAGGCCGGGATAATCCAACCCGAAATAATAGAGAAATGAACTATCCTGCCTAAAAGGATAAGTGTTATCCTCATAGTTCATCCCACTTTCTTCGTTTCCTAAGAAAAGCAAAATTCCTGTGTTAAAATGTTTTTTTAGCTGGTTTCTTCGTTTAATATAGGTTTCTTTTTTAAACATGATATTTTATTTTTTATGGTTCTTATTTTAATATTTTATATTAATACTAATTGTATTTTTTAAATTCAAATTCTTTAGGAGGTTCGATTTCCCATAAATGTTTTACGAAAAAGTCCATTCTCCTTCGAATAAAGTATTTATTTCCCCATACTCCACCGTGGTCATCGTTGGGTGTTATGATAAGCTCAAAATCTTTATTGTTTTTAATGAGTTCGGCAGCCAACCGGTATGATGAGGCGGGATTCACATTATTATCCATATCGCCATGAGCGATCAGCAATTTCCCATTAAGGTTATTTACCATTGACAGGTTAGATTGTTCTTCGTAATGTTTCCCTGGAGCTCCCATGTATTGTTCGGGCCACCATGTTTTTGCCATCCGGTGGTCGTGATTCCCTGCCGAGGCAACACCTGCTTTGTAAAAATCGGGATATTTCAATAAAGCATGTACAGCATCGTATCCACCTGCTGAATGACCAAAAATACCTACTTTATTTGTATCGATAAAAGAATATTTTTTTGCCAACTGCCTGATAGCCCCAATATGGTCAGGCCCTCCGATATCACCAAGATTTTTGTACGACACATCATGAAATTCCTTGGATCGCATGGCGGTTCCCATCCCGTCAATTCGCAGTACAATAAATCCAACTTCTGCCAACGGTAACCAGTCATTCCAGATACCACGACGAAATGATTTAGGCACATTAACCGCTTGCGGACCGGAGTAGGAGTTGTCAATAATGGGATATTTTTTATTGAGGTCGAAAGTTGTGGGATATTGTAATATTCCATAAATATCTGTTTTGTCATCCCGGGCTTTCACGGTAAACCTTTCGGGATGTTTCCATCCGGTAGCAAGTAACTTTTCAATATTAGCCTCCTGCAATTTTTTTACCAGTTTCCCATCGTAAAGCTTTCTTAATACTGCATGGGGTTTTAAATCCACCCGTGAGTAATTATCAACAAAATATCTTTGGTCTGGCGAAATATCAATTTCATGTTCGGCATCTTCGGGAGTTAAAAGCTGCATTCCTGTTCCGTCAAAATTAATTTTATACAAATGTTGAAAATAGGGATCACGATTTTTTTCTACTCCTCCGGCCGTAAAGTAAATTACTTTATTTTCTTCATCTAATGCATTAATTTTCCGAACCACAAATTCTCCTTTCGTGATTTGATTTATTAGTTTTCCTGTTTTTCCATGATATAGATATAGATGACTCCATCCATCGCGTTCCGACATCCAGATAATTTTTTCACCGTTATTCACTAATTTGCATCCAGTCATCTGATATTCAATCATGGTATTGGCTTCTTCGTGAATTTTTTGGTCTGCTTTACCCGTTTCAGAATTTATGAAATATAAATCAATAGCTTTGTAGTAACGGGCCATTTGTGCCAGGTAAAAAGTTTTACTGTCTTTTGTCCAACCAGGAGCAAATCCCGACCAGATATCTTCCATTGGTTCTAAATCTACTTTTACATTTGATTTATTATCAACATCAAAAATAAAGTATTCCTGCAAGGGAAGGTCTTCACCGGGCAATGCTCTTTCGTACGACCATACTTTGGCTCGCATGCCTTCTTTAGGTAAAGCCTGATACAGATACAATTTTTTTGTTTTCCTGCGATCGAGTTTAATGGCTACAAATTTTTTCGAATCAGGGGACCATTCTACATATATTTCAGGGTTGTAGGTGTCGCCTATTGACTCGTCAATCATTTTGTACCAGGATAAAGGTGATGCATAATCATACATCGCTTCTCCATCAGAAGTTAGCTGAAACTCTTCGCCAGTCTTAGCATCTCTGAGGTAAAGATTGTAATCTTTAACAAAAGCAATCCATTTGCCATCCGGTGATTTAGATTCATTTTTCTTTAGTTTATCCTTCTTGGGTAGATATTTTGATAACCTGTTTTTATGGATTTCATATTCAAATTGTAAGGTGTCTACCTTAAATCTTATTGATTTTTGGTTTTGATCAAATGATATTTTTGAAAAAGGTAACGAATCTGGATTGATCTCTCTATCCAGTTCTTTTGTTAATTTTTTAGCAAGTTTAGTATGGTCAAATGCTTGTTTTGCTTTACCTTTCTCAGAAATGACAAGCATAAAACGATGCCCGTTTTCCAGTTCTGTTTTGTACCAGAAATTATTGGTTTCTTTAATCCAGTTAGGATTCAGATGAAGATTCTGAACCAGGTTATAAACATTAAAATGTAAATATTTTTCTGCTCGCTGGTAATCTTCTGTAGTTCCTTGTGACAATAGATTGGATATTGTAGTGATAAGGATAAAAAATAGTAAAAGTATTTTTTTCATAATTGATGATTATTTTTTATTTCAGTTTTTAGATTCAAAAAAATATAATAATCTGAAATTTTGAATCTGGAATTTGAAATTAATTATACTTCTTCATGTTCTGTTCTTCGGATAATTTCATTTTGTAAACTTTCGCCTAAATCATTAAAATAGTCACTATACCCGGCTACCCGTACAATTAAATTAGTATATTTTTCAGGGTGTCTCTGTGCATCGCGCAATGTTTTGGCACTAACTACATTAAATTGTATGTGGTGTCCATCCATCCTGAAATAGCTTCGAATTAAATGGGTAAGCTTGGTAATGCTTTGCTCATCTTTAAAAAATGAAGGAGAAAATTTTTGGTTAAGCAGCGTTCCTCCGGTTTTAAGATGATCGATTTTAGCAGCCGATTTTAATACAGCGGTTGGCCCTTTTTTATCAGCTCCCTGGAAAGGGCTGATTCCTTCGGATAAAGGCTCGAACGCTTTTCGTCCGTCGGGCGATGCAATCATAACGCTTCCAAAATATACATGACTGGTTGTAGGAAGCATATTTATCCGGTATTTCCCGCCTCTATATGTAGGTTTTTCGTTAATCGCATCATGAAAAATATCAAATACCTGAACAGCATATTGATCGGCGTAATCATCGTCATTTCCATATTTGGGTGTTTCATAAATTAAATCATGACGTAATTGTTCAAATCCTTCAAAATTATTTTGTAAGGCTTCTAAAAGACTGTTCATCGTAATTTTTTGCTTATCAAAAACATGGTAAGCAATGGATGTTAAGCTGTCGGTTATACTCCCAAGTCCTACGCCTTGCACGTAACTTGTGTTATATCGGGCTCCACCGGCATTGTAATCTGTGGCGTTTGAAATACAATCTTCAATAATCAGTGAAAGAAAAGGTACGGGAAGTTCTTCGGCATAAAGTTTTTCGATAATATTATTTCCTTTTAATTTAATATCCGCAAAGTAACTGAGTTGCTTATTATAAGCCTCCATTAACTCATCCATATTTTTAAAATGGTCAGGAGTACCTGTTTCTATCCCCATTTTTTTGCCGGTACGTGGGTCTATGCCATTGTTCAGCGTAATCTCCAGGATTTTATTGAGGTTAAAATATCCGGTAAGGATATAACTTTCGGTTCCAAAGGCGCCGGTTTCCACACATCCGCTGGCGCCTCCATTTCTGGCATCTGTAATATCTTTTCCCTGGTTAACCAGTTCTTTGACAATGGCATCGGTATTAAAAAAGGAGGGTTGTCCAAAACCGGTTTTGGAGATTTTAATAGCTCTTTTTACAAAATCATCGGGATTTTGCTTACTGATTTGTACCATGGAGCTGGGTTGAAGGATCCGCATCTCTTCAATTACATCCAGGATGATATAAGATAACTCATTCACAGCATCGGTTCCATCTTCCTTAACACCTCCCAGGTTGATTAATGAAAAATCAGTATACGTGTTACTTTCAAGTGCGGTAACCCCAATTTTGGGTGGTGCCGGATGGTTGTTAAATTTTATCCAGAAAGCTTGAAGAAGCTCAATAGCACCTTCTTTTGTCAAGATGCCTTTTTCGATGCCTTGTTGATAAAGAGGGAATAAATGCTGGTCTAACCTTCCGGGGTTGAATGAGTCCCAGGGATTTACTTCTGTAATAACACTTAAATGGATAAACCAGTAATGTTGTAGCATTTCATGGAAAGTCTCCGGAGCATGTGCCGGTACTTTTCGGCATATGCGTTCCATTTCAATTAATTCGGTTTTTCGTTGAGAGTCTTTTTCTTGTTTTGCCAGCTTTTGCAATTCGTCGGCATACCTGTTGGCAAAAAGAATCATCGCATCTGCTGCAATTTCCATGGCTTTTAGCTCTTCAATTTTTGCAATGATATTGCTATCTTTGCTTGATTGAAATTTATGAAGCGATTCATTGATCTCTTTTTTTAAATCGAGCAATCCTTTTTGAAATATTTTTTTTCCGGCCACGGTATGCCCGGGAGCTCTTTGTTCCTGGAATTCGGTGAAAACACCTGCCTCATAAGCTGTTTTCCATTCATCGGACAGTTGTTTGAAAATTTTATCGCGCTGCGATATTCCTTTCCAGAAAGGAATAATTTCATTTTTGTAGATTCTTTTGGTTTCGTCATCTACCTTAAACCATACTTTTGGCCTTGAATCGAGAATTTCCAAATCCTGTAATGAGTGTAAACTAACTTCCGGATAGGTTGGTGTAGCTTTAGGTGCAGGTCCACGCTCACCAACAATCAGTTCCCCGTTGTTTATACAAATTTTTTTATTTTTGAGGATATAATTAAAAGCCATTGCCCGCCTTACAGGTACAGAAATGTTTTGGGCTACCTCACTTTTGTAGAATTCAGTTATTAAAAGTGCTCGTTCAGCAGAAATCCTGTTGACCGATGTTAAGCTTTCGTTACGTAATTTTTTTATTCTTGTATTCATAGTTTAGTTTCAAATTTCAAGTTTCAAATTCCAAATAGATTAACCACCAATCCCTACATTGAATCCAATCGATTCAAATTCTGATTTTAATAGATTCATTGCTTCATCTGTTGGAGGTTGTATATTTCCCATTTTATTTATTTTATTAAACTTTTCGTATTTCCCATTTTGGATATTGTGATAAGGCAATAGATCCAAATGGTTAATATTTTTTAATGTTTTAATGAAAGATTTAATCGCTGAGAGATTCTGTTTTGTATCTGTAATCCCCGGAATAACAGGAAAACGAATGATTACATTTCCATGATAAGCATCGAGCCATTGAAGATTTTTTAAAATCTGTTGCGGAGGTACACCGGTATATTTTTGATGTAACTCATCATCAATAAGTTTAAGATCGTAAAGAAAAAGATCCGTTTTTTCAGCTATGACCTGAAGTATTTCCCTGGAGGCAAATCCTGTGGTATCAATGCAGGTTTGAATATTATTATCTTTACATCGTTTGAGGATTTTTAATAAAAAATCGGATTGCATCAGAGGTTCGCCTCCGGAAAAGGTTACACCTCCTCCGGATTCTTCAAAAAAAATCTGATCACCTACAATAATTTTAATAAGCTCCTCAACAGATATTTGATAACCTAGGGTAGCTTCTTTTTTAAAAGTTTTACCATCCAATTTATTAGTCTGGGTGTAATTTTCGGGTGTTTTATTTTGGCTTTCCGGATTATGACACCACCAACAATTTAATGGGCATCCTTTAAAAAATATGGTTTGCCGTATTCCTGGCCCATCGTGTACCGCAAAATGCTTGATATCGAAAATGGTTGCTAACATTTAAAGATGATTTATTGAATTAAATCGTTTAAGATTAAATATTATTAATCTTAAATTTAAAATATATAAATTGAGAGAATAAATGAGTTACTTTATATCCTTTCTTTGAGTTGATGAGAAAGGGAAGAATAAATAGAAGTATCAGCAAATCCAACACTCATAGAGTCCTTTGCCGAAATTGTGGTATAAATTATTTGAATAAATTTGTATCATTAGTAATCACAATTGATACAAATATAGAATATTCTTAATATATAAGCAAATGATTTTTGTCAGTTACAATACGTTATAATATTTTAAATAAATTTTTCTAAAAAAGATGCTAATTCGATTAAATCCTTTCTGTTTTTTAAATTAATATTATTCTCTTTTATAAAATTTTTAATATCAGACTTATGATCTTTAAATTTTCTATTAATTCGGAATTTAGTGGCAAAAATTAACTCATCATCAATGAATAGATATAGTTTTTCTGAAATTGGAATTTCTACATCATTCTCATTGTGCAAATTAACATAATCTCCCCTTCTATCAGAATAATAAGATGTTTTTTTGCTTACAGATGAAGTGTTTGATGATGCTCCATAAGCACCAGAAGGGGTATTTGAAGGGATATTAGCTTTTCTATAAAGAAAAACAGTTATTCCATCTGCATATATAGTTTCCAGTATTTTATTGTCAATATAGTAAAATGTTTTATTGCCTATTTTTATAGAGTCTAGCTCTTCAATATTTGAAATTACAAAAATTTTTGAATTTTTGAGGTAACAAAATTCATTATTAACCACATTATAATTATATTTTGCCTTAGCAATACCTCCGTCTTTAAAAAATGCAGTACCATCTTCAAATGAATTAAATAGAAATAAGGATTGCTCAGTAAATCTAGTATTAATGTCGGAATTGACATCTTGACAAAATCCCAAATTTTGTATAAGAACAAATGCAATAATTAATGGAAATAAATTTTTCATAATTTATACTTTTTAGATGTTTATTTTTTTTTGTAAAAATTCAATAATAGCTAAAATGTCATATTTAATTTAAAAATAGATGCATTTTTCAAGAAAATAAAAATATAAAAAAAAATGGAATAATTATAATTTATTTCTATTTTCAAAATGTACCGAATCACCCCATTCTCCATAGCCAATTTCATCACCTGTAATTCCAATCCTTACTTCAAGGCAATTCGTACAATCGGAGGCGGTTTCATCTGTACAGGGTTTGTTCTCATATAATTTATAGTTATCTCGGTACATTCCCGGTGTGATATTGGGCATAATAACATTTGCGCCAACTTTTACTGCTTTCTCACGGCCTATAGGGTCAATGGCTTGCAAAGCAGTAGCGGCAGCTATATTTATATCTTTCATCAAAATCCTAAGTATGGCAATCATTTTTAAGGAAAGTGTAAATCGCTCATCTATAGGCTTTAATAGATGTCTATATTGATATAAAGGGGTGTCTTCATGTTCGATATATGGCCCCATTCCACACATATCAATGTCAAAATCTTTCATGAATAATAAATCACCGGCTAAATCCTCATCGGTTTGAAAAGGTAATCCGATCATTACTCCGGTGCCGGTTTGATAACCGATCCTTTGTAAGGATTTTAAACAGTTTAGGCGGAAATCAAAATCATGTTTTTTATCTTTAGGGTGGATTTTATAGTATAAATCCGGATTGGAGGATTCAATTCTTAACAAGTATCTGTGTGCACCTGCATCGAACCATTCCTGGTAAACTTCATCCGGTTGCTCTCCAAGCGAAATAGTAATTCCCAGTTCATTGTTGGATAATTCTTTTATTTGTTTTAACAGTCTTGATATTCTTTTCGTAAATTTAGGTGTGGAAATTTCTCCTGCCTGTAAAATAAGTGATCCATATTTTGATTGATAAGCATATCTTGCTGCATCCAAAATATCTTGATTAGATATGTCATATCGTTTTGCCTTTTTATTGCCTTTTCGTATACCGCAGTAATAGCAATTTTTACTACAAATGTTTGACATTTCAATTAATCCCCGGTAATATATTTTTTTCCCAACCTGTTCGGCTTTTATTTTTGCTGCATGAGTAAATATTTTATTACTATCTTCTTTCCCGGATTGAAGCAGAATGCTTAAATCTTCTGGTGTAAAATTTTCTTTTTTTAATAACTCGTCAATCATTTAACTAATATATCTATTGGTTAATTTATTTGTAAAGGTAATAACAAGAATTGAATTTTGAATCTAAAATAAAAGACTTTTTTATCTTTTATTTAGGTATTGATCTTAAGCATCATTAATTTTATAAATATGTTGCAAAATATGTTAATACTTGAAAGTTGCTAAATGAATTCATATTGCTGGTTTTTTTATTGCAGTTATTAAAATTAATTGATGATATAGTTACAGTTTGTAAGTATGAAAGGTAGTTGTTTTTACTATCTTTGTATTAAATGTCGAAAATAAAAAATAAATAGCGATGATAACAAAACAACTTTTAAATCCTCAAAGTATTGTAGTTGTAGGTGGTTCTGATAACATTCAAAAACCTGGAGGAAAGGTTTTAAAAAATTTAATGGATGGTAATTTTAAAGGAGAATTTTATGTTGCTAACCCCAAAGAAGATGAGGTGCAAGGAATAAAAAGTTATAAGAACCCGGCAGACTTACCTCAGGTTGATTTAGCTATTTTAGCAATTGCTGCTAAATATTGTACTGAAACGGTACGTTTATTAGCCGAACAAAAGAATACCAAAGCATTTATTATTCTTTCGGCAGGATTTAGCGAAGAAAATGAAGAAGGAGCAAAGATAGAGAGAGAAATTGTAGATATTGTGAATCAAAATAAAGCTTCGCTTATTGGGCCTAATTGCATTGGAGTGTTGAATCAAAATTATAATGGAATTTTTACAACACCCATTCCTTCACTCGATCCGCAAGGAGTGGACTTTATCTCCGGATCGGGAGCTACAGCAGTATTTATAATGGAAACAGGGGTGCCTAAGGGACTTAAGTTTTCAAGTGTGTTTTCTGTTGGGAATAGTGCTCAGTTAGGAGTAGAGGAAGTGTTAAAACATATGGATGAAACGTTTGATCCTAAAACCAGCTCTAAAGTTAAGTTATTGTATGTAGAAAGTATTGATAAACCTGATATGCTGCTTAAGCATGCATCTTCATTAATCCGTAAAGGATGTAGAATTGCCGCCATAAAATCTGGAGGTTCTGAGGCTGGCAGCCGTGCTGCTTCATCTCATACCGGAGCATTGGCCAGTTCAGATGTTGCTGTGGATGCTCTATTCCGAAAAGCCGGTATTGTTCGTTGTCACGGACGCGAAGAATTAATTACGGTAGCTTCTATTTTTATGCACCCTGAGCTAAAAGGTAAAAATATTGCCATTATTACTCATGCTGGTGGCCCTGCTGTGATGTTAACCGATGCCTTATCGAATAATAAACTGCAAATTCCACCTATCGAAGGGCCAAAAGCTGATACATTATTAGAAAAACTTTTTCCCGGTTCTTCAGTAGCAAATCCTATTGATTTTCTGGCCACTGGATCAGCCGAACAACTTGGGTACATTATCGATGCCTGCGAAAAGGATTTCGATCATATTGACGCAATGGCTGTTATTTTTGGAAGTCCCGGATTATTCCCTGTTTTCGATGTTTATGATTTGCTTGATAAAAAGATGAAATCCTGCAAAAAGCCAATCTATCCTATCTTACCTTCAGTAGTTAATGTAAAAGATGAGATAGATGCTTTTATTAAGAAGGGAAGAGTAAATTTCCCTGATGAGGTGGTTTTTGGTAATGCACTGGCTAAAGTTTATCATACTGAAAAACCTGCTCCAGAGAAAATAGATATTCCTGAAGTTGATGAGAAAAAAATCCGAAATATTATTGGCCATGCAAATGATGGATATATTTCACCTGAAAAGGTACAACAATTATTAGATGCTGCCGGAATAGCCCGGGCAGGAGAAGCGGTGGTTACTACCAAAGAAGATGCAGTAAAGGAAGCCGAAGAATTAGGGTTGCCAGTAGTGATGAAAGTTGTAGGCCCTGTTCATAAATCGGATGTAGGTGGTGTTGTGCTTAATGTGAAAGATGTTGAGACCGTTGCCAAAGAGTTTGAACGGATGATGCAAATTAAGGATACTATTGCTATCTTATTACAGCCTATGCTTTCGGGTACAGAGCTGTTTGTAGGTGCTAAAGCAGAACCTAAATTTGGCCACATGGTTCTGTGTGGACTGGGTGGTATTTTTATCGAAGTATTGAAAGATGTGAGTGCTGGTTTAGCGCCAATTAACCAAGACGAATCCTTAAAAATGATCAGAAGCTTGCAAAGCTATGGAATTATAAAAGGAACACGCGGACAGGAAGGCGTGAATGAAGAAATGTTTGCAGAAATAGTCAGCCGTGTATCTGCTTTGGTAAAAGCTGCTCCGGAAATTGCCGAAATGGATTTAAATCCATTGTTGGGAAAAGCTGATAAAGTGGTAGCTGTAGATGCACGTATACGAATAGAGAAATAGATGAGAAAGTTTAAAGATTTACGATTCACAGAAAAGTTGTTGATTATAATGGCCTTTCTGGCACTTTTAGGAGTTATTCTAAAATGGACGGAAGTTAAAGAAGGGTTTTTTAAGGGATGGGAATATTTTGATTTTCGTAAATCAGAACAGATTGCACAATAAATGAAGAGAATAAGCATTGTATCCTATATCCTGTTGTTAACAATTCCTCTGTTTGCCCAGGATGCTAATGAGAGTAAGGTAAAATTTGATATATCCGGATTTGTTAAAAGTGATATATTTTTTGACTCTCGTCAGAATGTTGAAGCATTAGAAGGATTACTTTTAATTTTTCCTAAAGATATTGATTTGGATGAGAATGGGAGGGACATAAATAAAAATAGTTCATTGGGAATTGTAGATATCTCTACCAGGGTAAGAGGTAAAATAACAGGGCTGGATGTTTTGGGTGCAAAACTCACCGGTTTAGTTGAGGTCGATTGGACAGGGATCGCAGGAAGTTCTACAACTAGCCGGGTACGTTTACGTCATGCTTATTCAAAATTAAGCTGGGATAAAACTGAAATATTGTTTGGCCGTGAGTGGCATCCCTTGTTTGTAAAAGAGGTTTATCCTTCGGTAATGTCTTTAAATACAGGAATTCCTTTTCAACCATTTAACCGGAGTCCAATGCTACAGGTATCTCATCGGATAGGTAAATTTAAACTTATAGGTGCTGCTATTTCGCAAAGTGATTATTTAAGCTCTGGCCCAGATGGAAAATCAAGTCAATATATTAAAAATTCGAATATACCCAACCTGCATCTGCAATTGCAGTATAAACCCGGAGATTTTTTATTGGGAGCAGCGGTAGATTATAAATCGATTATGCCCAGGTTGTCAACGGAATCACTCCTTAATGAGGATGCGGTTTTTGTTACCGATGAGAAAGTAAATACTTATGCTTTGATGGGATTTTTAAAATATAAATCTCAAAAGCTAGAGCTGAAAGCGAAAGCTATTTATGGGCAGAATCTTTCCGAAAGCATTATGCCCGGAGGATATGGTGTAAGTGTTTTGGATAGTATAACAGGGTTCGAGGAATATACTCCTTTTAATCATGTGTATACCTGGGGAAATATAATCTATGGCGACAAAACAAAATTTGGATTATTTGCAGGATATACAAAAAATTTGGGGGCCAAAAATCCGATTGTTGGGGATGTATATGGTATGGCATTAGATATAGATTATATTTATCGAATAGCACCAAATATCTCTCACACATTTAACAAGTTAATGTTAGCTGTTGAATTGGAATATACAGTAGCTGCATACGGTGATGATGCAGATAATTATAAGAATTATACAACTTCGCACGAGGTTTCAAATACCAGGGTGATGTTTTCAGTATTTCATTATTTTTAATCCTAATTTAGAATGAAAAAACAAGATATTATTTTTATCGTTTGTATTATTCTTTTTTTTCTACCATTCTTTCTTTCCGAACAGGTATTCAGAATTTATGATACTTTTAATAAGGAACATGGAATGGTTATGAGCTTTTTTAAATTTGCTGTATTAGCAACTCTGGGTGAATCCATAGGATTACGAATACGCAATGGAGTATATAATAAAAAAGGTTTTGGGTTAATTCCCCGGGCAATTGTATGGGGCTTTTTAGGATTAACTATTAAAATGTCTTTTGTCATTTTTGCTACCGGAACCCCTCAGTTTTTAGTTTATCTAGGATTTAAAAAAGCGGTTGTTGCAATGGCTGGTTCTTTCAGTCCATTAAAATTACTGGTTGCTTTTTCAATCAGCGCAGCAATGAATTTAATTTACGCACCGGTAATGATGACTTTACATAAGATTACCGATACCCATATTTTGAATAACAGTGGAACTTTAAAAGGATTTTTTAAACCTATCCATTTTGGGGAGATAATGGTAAACATAAACTGGTCGGTACAATGGAATTTTGTTTTTAAAAAAACGATTCCGTTTTTTTGGATTCCGGCACATACCATAACCTTTTTGTTACCCTCACATTATCAGGTTTTATTTGCCGCTGTTTTAGGTATAGTGCTAGGTGTACTGCTTGCAATAGCAAGTTTAAAGAGTGAAAAATAATTGTATATTTGTAGTATTTCGAATATTAACAAAAAATTAAAATATAGAAACAATGAAAAAAATAGGTTTGTTTTATGGCCTGGTAGGAGGGTCTACCGAAAAAGTAGCAAAAAAAGTAGCCGATGCACTAGGTAACGAAAATGTAGATCTTATTCCTGTAAAGGAAGCTAAAGCTTCAGATGTTGAAAAGTACGAAAATATCATTTTCGGAATGTCGACCATTGGCAAAGAAACCTGGGAGTCTGATAAATCGGCCAATGATTGGGATGTTTTTTTACCGGAATTAGAGAAAATCAATTATAGCAATAAAAAAATTGCCATGTTTGGTTTAGGTGACCAGATTACTTACGATTTACATTTTGTTGATGCATTGGGCATTATAGCTGAAATTATTTTACCTAAAGGAGCTCAGGTAATTGGTAAAGTTGATACCGATGGATACGATTTTCGTGAATCAAAAGCATTATACGATGGTAAATTTATTGGACTACCCGTTAATGAAGATTTTGAGCCAGAACTTACCGCCCAAAGAGTAAATGGTTGGGTGAAAATTATTCAATCTGAATTCAAATAGAGTTTAAGATTATTAGTTAATAGTCAAGTATTTTGGTAGCATTATTTGCTGCTTATATTTAGTTTATTTAGATACTAATTACTTTATTAAATAAATAAGATTTAAAAAAATAACTTATGAATAAGCCATTAATAAAGCATACACCAATTAATTACGAGATAGTTAAAAATAAAATTGAAGAAAGTGGATTGGGAAATATTGGATTAGCCTCTATTCGGGAATTAGTTCGGTTAGTTAATGAAATTGAACAAGAAACCGGAGAAAAATATATCCGTATGGAAATGGGTGTTCCCGGCTTAGAATCCGCACAGGCAGGTATTGAAGGTGAAATTGAAGCTTTAAGAAAGGGTGTAGCTTCAAAATATCCCATGATTGAAGGCGCTGGTGTTTTGAAAAAGGAAATCTCCCGATTTGTAAAAAAATTTTTAAATCTTATGGTTAATGAACGCAACTGTATCCCTACCGTAGGTTCTATGCAGGGTTCATTTGCTTCATTCCTGGTTTCTTGTCGCCGGGATATGAAAAAAGACACTACGCTGTTTATCGACCCCGGATTTCCTGTTCAAAAACAACAACATCATGTCCTTGGTTTTAAGTATGAAACGTTTGATGTTTATAATTATCGAGGGGATAAGTTAAAAGATAAACTTGAATCGTATCTTAAAAAAGGAAATATATCTACTATTCTCTATTCAAATCCAAATAATCCATCATGGATTTGTTTCACCGAAAAAGAATTACAAATTATTGGTGAGCTTGCCAATAAGTATGATGTTGTAGTAATGGAAGACCTGGCCTATTTTGCCATGGATTTCCGTAAAGATTTATCTAAACCGGGTGTGCCTCCATATCAGTCTACTGTAGCAAATTATACCCAAAACTATGTTTTATTAATTTCCAGCTCTAAGTCATTTAGTTATGCCGGACAGCGTATTGGCATGATGATTATTTCGGATGAATTATTTGAACGAAAGTTTCCGGATTTAAAACGATTTTTTAAAACCGACGGGTTTGGTTATTCTATGATTTATGGAGCGCTTTATTCTTTATCTTCAGGCACCAGTCATTCAGCACAATATGGATTGGCAGCTATGTTAAAAGCAGCCAATGATGGAGAGTTTGATTTTGTTGAAAGAGTGAAAGAGTATGGTGAGCGAGCTAAAATAATGAAAAAGATTTTTACGGATAACGGATTTAACATTGTTTATGATAAAGATGAGGATCAACCCTTAGCAGATGGTTTTTATTTTACTATTTCATATCCTGGAATGAGTGGAGATGAGTTGTTAGAAAAGTTGTTATATTATGGCATTAGTGCTATTGCCCTGTCTACAACCGGAAGTGACCGAACCGAAGGATTACGGGCTTGTGTTTCACAAATTCATAAAAATCAGTTTAATGATCTTGAAAAAAGAGTAAAAATTTTTAATGAACATTATCCTCATTAAAAATATATGGTGGGACTAGCTTTTATATGTTCATATAGCCACAATAGCCGAGAACCTGTTAAACTTGTTCAATAACAGGATAGAGATTAATGTTTTTTATCTGTTATTTAGGCAAAAAATTATTATCTTTGAATGCATTCAAAAAAATATAATTAAAACTAAAAATATATAGAATAATGGCAAAAGTAAAAGGAGCAATTGTAGTTGACATTGAAAAATGTAAAGGCTGCGCTGTATGCGTACCTGCTTGTCCGACAAATGTAATACAATTATCACAAAATGTAAATAGTAAAGGTTATCATTACGCTTATATGGAAAATCCTGATGCTTGTACAGGATGTTCTAATTGTGCAATTGTTTGTCCGGATGGAGTAATTACAGTTTACAGAAAGAAGTAAACCAATAAGTATTAAATTTTAAAAGAACTATAATAATGAAAGAATTACGATTAATGAAAGGCAACGAAGCGGTAGCAGAAGCAGCTATTCGTGCAGGTGCCGATGGCTACTTTGGGTATCCAATTACTCCACAATCAGAGGTTCTTGAATATTTTATGGCAGAAAAACCCGAAGAAAGAACTGGAATGGTTGTTCTTCAGGCCGAAAGTGAAGTTGCTGCCATTAATATGATATATGGCGGAGCCGGTTGTGGAAAAAAGGTTATGACCTCCTCATCAAGTCCTGGAATAAGCCTTAAACAAGAAGGAATAACTTATATTGCAGGAGCTGAATTACCTTGTCTGATTTTAAATGTTGTTCGTGGAGGGCCAGGTTTAGGAACTATTCAGCCTGCGCAATCAGACTACTTCCAGGCAGTTAAAGGTGGAGGACATGGAGATTATAAATTAATTGTTTTAGCTCCGGCATCTGTTCAGGAAATGTATGATTTTGTAGAGTTAAGTTTTGAACTTGCTTTTAAATATCGAAATCCAGCCATGATCTTATCCGATGGAGCTATTGGCCAGATGATGGAAAAGGTTGAAATTGGTGAGCAGAAAAAGAGATTAACTGATCAGGAAGTAAAACAAAAGTATCCCTGGGCTACCACCGGAAAAGATGCTAACCGGGAAAGAAATATTATTACATCCCTTGATTTGGATCCGGTAAAACAAGAACAATTTAACCATAAACTACAGGCAAAATACAAGGAGATGGAAGAAAAAGAGGTTCGTTTTGAAGAAATTCAAACCGAAGATGCTGAATATCTTTTTGTTGCCTATGGAACAAGTTCACGTATTTGTGAAAAATCGGTTCAGCTTGCTCGTAAAAAAGGAATTAAAGTTGGGTTATTAAGGCCTATTACCTTATTTCCGTTTCCTAAAAAGAGATTAATGGAATTAGCTGGCCAGGTAAAAGGAATGATCTCTGTAGAAATGAGTGCAGGACAGATGGTAGAAGATGTGAAATTAGCTGTAGAACATAAAGTTCCTGTTATTCATTATGGAAGAATGGGAGGTATTATACCGTCTCCTGGTGAGATTGTTGAAATTTTAGAACAAAAATTTTTATAGGAGGTTAAAATGGCTGAAAATACAGTAAATAACGATATAATTAAAGAAGAAAATTTGGTTTATCAAAAGACCAAATTAATGACTGACAATGTTCTTCACTATTGTCCTGGTTGTGGCCATGGTACTACTCACCGTTTGGTGATGGAAGTGGTTGAAGAAATGGATATTCAATCAGAAACGATAGGTGTGGCTCCTGTTGGATGTTCGGTTTTTGCCTATAATTACATGGATATTGATATGCAAGAAGCGGCTCACGGAAGAGCTCCTGCTTTGGCAACCGGAATAAAACGGTTATTCCCCGATAAGTTTGTATTTACTTATCAGGGTGATGGCGACTTAGCTGCTATCGGTACTGCCGAAACAATTCATTCTTGTAACCGTGGTGAGAATATTACCATTATTTTTATTAATAATGGAATTTATGGTATGACTGGAGGTCAAATGGCACCAACAACTATTGAAGGAATGAAATCATCAACATCTCCTTACGGGCGTGATATAAAGTTAATGGGTAATCCATTAAAAATGACCGAGCTGGTTGCCCAATTGCCCGGGACATATTATGTTACCCGTCAGGCAGTGCATACTCCTGCAGCCGTACGTAAAGCGAAAAAAGCCATTAGAAAAGCTTTTGAAAATCAAAAGCTTAAAAAAGGCGTTTCTTTTGTTGAGATTGTATCTAATTGTAACTCTGGATGGAAAATGACTCCAAATGATGCAAACCAATGGATGGTCGATAATATGTTCCCATTTTATCCACTTGGTGATATTAAAGTTCCTGAAGAATAAATCGCAGGGCAATAAAAGTTAATTTTAAACACAAAAATTAAACAAAATGACTGAAGAAATTATTATAGCCGGATTTGGAGGACAGGGTGTTCTTTCTATGGGTAAAATTTTATGTTACTCAGGAATTGTTCAAGGACAGGAAGTTACCTGGATGCCATCATACGGGCCCGAAATGAGAGGAGGAACTGCAAATGTTACGGTTATCCTTAGTGATGAGCGAATCAGTTCCCCAATCATTAACGAATTTGATACTGCAATTATACTTAACCAGCAATCGATGGATAAATTCGAAAAAATGGTTAAACCTGGTGGAACATTAGTTTACGATGGAAATGGTATTGTTCGCCATCCCGAACGTAAAGATATCAACATTTACCGGGTAGATGCAGCCGAAGAAGCAACTAAAATGGAGACTACCAAAACGTTTAATATGATTGTTTTGGGTGGATTTCTTAAGATAAAGCCAATTGTCAAGATGGAAAATGTTATTGAGGGGTTGAAAAAATCTTTACCCGAAAGATATCATCATCTTTTACCGGTTAATGAAAAAGCAATTCAACGTGGAACTGAAATAATTCAAGAAATTCAAAAGTTGAATTAATTTATTTTCTTTCATAAATATTAGACATCCGATACTATAACTAGTTATCGGATGTTTTTTTTATTTTCGATTTTAAATTTATAGTTATTTATCATTTGTTATAATAAATTTGCAGTTTATTAATAATGAAATAAAAATATGAGGCAAAAGTTTCAAATTGATGCTACCGACCGGAAGATTTTATCTTTTCTAATCAAAAATGCCCGAACCTCTTTTCTTGAAATAGCCCGTAATTGTAAAATTTCGGGTGCTGCCATTCATCAACGAATACGAAAGCTTGAAGATGCCGGTATAATTAGCGGATCAAAATTTATTGTAAAACCCAAAGCTGTAGGGTTTGATATTTGTGCTTTTGTGGGGATCTTATTAGATAAAGGACATGTTTTTGATAAAGTTATTCAGGAAATTGATAAGATACCTGAAATTGTGGAATGTCATTTTACAACCGGAACATGGTCCTTATTAATAAAAATGTACTGTGTAGATAATCAGCATTTGATGAATGTTTTGGTTAATAAAATGCAAAAAATACCGGGAATTGCCCGGACAGAAACTTTTATTTCCTTAGACCAGGCAATCGACCGTGAGTTTAGTATTTAAATCTGAAAGCTGTTGATGAAATAAAAGTTAGAAAATCTGCTTAAATCAAATTTGCGTTAATTAATTATTTTAAAACCCATATTATTATCCATAAATCCATTTACTATTTGTAATTTTGCGATAGAAAAAAAAGAAAAAAGCCGCCACAAAGGGTACACTAACGTATGTGGATGGAAGTTCCACCGGCTCAAAGGCCCGGGAAAATCCCGGGCTACTTTTTTTTACTATATTGTTACTCCCGATAAATGATCTAACGTATCGTCGTCTGTTGTGTAATATGACTTCATCAAGTTTGCCGTTAAGCATGAATGGATTGGGATAATTCCAATTATATCTCCGATTTTTACCGATTGTAACAATTTCTTTGTTGCTTGAATAGTTCCATGTTCTTGGGAAAGTTTAGTTACAAAAATTTTTTCATTGGGTATTTGCCATCCTTTTGAATGGAATGTTACTACCTGTCCGTAAACTTGTTGATTGTCGACTATGAGCGCCTCTTTTGAAAGATGGACGGCTCCACCATGTACGATAATTTCATTTCTTTCAGAATGAATGGCAACCACAGGGCAACCAACAACTACAGCTATTTGATTAAATTCACATGCTTCAAGCATGTATTGCATTAAATCGTAAAAAACAAAATTGCCGGGACGTATCTCATCAATCGTTTTAAAATCGTTTAACAGGCTGCAGGATGGTGTATCGCCTGTTGATATAATAATTTGCGGATAATCTTTAATATACCTGTCTTTTAAACTTTTTAGTTGTTCGGCGCTGTGGTTAAAAATTTGCTCTATTTCTTTTTTATCTTTCGCATGATAGGTATTTCCTGAATGCACCATAAAACCTTTAAAAAACAGGTTATCACAAACAGCTGCTTGTGAAAGTATATTATCAATCAAGGGTATATTTTTAGCTTCAATCCCTGTTCGGTGGTAGCCCGTATCGATTTTAATAAAATAACCTACTGGAAATTTTAGTTTTTTGCATAAAAACTCTACCGCCTCAGTATTCTCTATCGTAATATTTAGCTGAATTTCTTCGGCCAGTTCATTTATATTTTGTATTTCACGTATATTTACAGGAAAAGCAATGGTAATATCTTTCCAATTGTCGTTTGCAAAATATTGAGCCATTGTAACGGATGATACTGTAATCTTTTCAACTCCTGCTTGAACAAACCATTTTCCTATAGTTCTTGATTGGTGGGTTTTAAAGTGAGGACGAAAAATTAAATGATTGGCTTTGGCTTTGTTGGCCATAAGATGGATGTTAGCTAAACATTTTTTTTTGTCAAGAATAAGTGTTGGTTCGGTTAAATATTTGGTGAACATTTTTTCAAAATTTAATGCATTGTATTCAATCCTTACAAATGTAAAATTTATTCGTGGTTTTCGATTCAGTTTGCATAGTTAATTCCCGGATATAATTACAAAATGAACATTTCTTTCCCGATATTGTTAAATTACTGAATAAAAGTATATTTTCTGTTGTTAAGATTTTTTTAGTCTTACTTAGATAAATCAACAGTACGTTAATTTTTTGATTAGGTTAGGGGAATAAATAAAACAATTTGAACTTGCTGTTGTGGTTAGACATCTTACAGTAGCGTTTGGTTTTGTATAAATTGATTAAGATTGATGATTGATTAATTTATTGTATCGAAGTTTGTATTAAGAAGTAGGATTATACTGTAAGAACGTCTTTGGCTCACAAGGGTTTCTCTCTTGTGAGCTTTTAAATTAATCCCATTTTTTTGGCTCTTCTTTCCCAGATTTTCTTAGCTTGCTCCTGCATATCTTCAACATTATCAAGCTCATCCATTATTTCCGTTCCTAGTAGTGTTTCGATAATATCCTCCATAGTTACAATCCCTACCATTTCACCATATTCGCCTACTACCATAGCTATATGTTCTTTTTCATCAATAAGTTTATAAAATAATCGAATAATGGGCATTTTTTCATTAACCACTTTAATCTCACGCCGTATATCTTTTAATAGTACCTGATTTTTTTTATCAATGATTGCATGCATTATATCATCTTTTAAAACATATCCGGTGAAGTTATCTATATCTTCTTTAAATACAGGAATCCTGGAAAATCTGATGATTACGTTTTGCTCATAAAACTCTTTAATAGTGATATCTTCGGGAGCTGCTAATACAACTGTTCTGGGGGTCATGATACTCTTAACCACAACATGATTG
>JAYEKP010000028.1:0-5323 GCA_034661075.1 Bacteroidota bacterium | reverse complement strand
AATATAAACAAGGGATTTTATTTAAATGGGGGGATTCGTTTTTAATAATAGTAAAAATCTGTCCAAAATACCTGTAATTACGTTTGTATTTTTTAATTTTAAAAATATTTAGGACAGCTATGAAAAATTTTATTAAAACCAACGGTAATTTTGCGCTAGATTTTTTTGAAAAAATAAGCAAACTATCCGATTCAATTATCAAAACAAGAGTAGATATTAATACCCGTCAGTTAAGAGGCAGAATTGCTTATATGCTACTGTTTTTTGCTCAAAACATATATAACGCAAAAGAATTTAACCTGCCCATTAGCCGTAAAGAAATTGCAGATTTAATTGATATGAGTACAGAAAATGTAATAAGAGCGCTTTCAGAATTTAGAAAAGATGGGTTAATACAAATCGAAGGAAAGAATATTGTAATTAATGATATAGAAAGATTACAAAAAATATACGACCTGGGGTAATACTATTTTTCAAGGTCTCTGATCTTTCGTGATAACTTAGAAGCAAAAATAAAATTATTCAACTCTTCATTTTCGGTATTAAAAATTTCATCACGCGTTCCTTCCCACCATTTTTCTCCGTTATGAATAAACATTACTTTGTCCCCAATTTCCATTACAGAATTCATATCATGTGTGTTTACGATCGTAGTCATATCATATTCTACCGTAATTTCTTTAATGAGATTATCAATTAAAATAGCTGTTTTAGGGTCTAATCCGGAGTTAGGTTCATCACAAAATAAATATTTGGGATTTAAAGCAATAGCTCGTGCAATCGCCACTCTTTTTTTCATTCCTCCACTAATTTCGTCGGGATATAAGTGATTTGCATTCATAATATTAACCCTTTTTAAACATTCATTTGCCCGATCTCTTTTTTCATCAAAATTCATATTGGTAAACATATCCAATGGAAATATTACATTTTCTTCCACTGTATTAGAATCAAATAAAGCTCCTCCTTGAAATAGCATTCCCATCTTTTGCCTCATCTGTTTTTTGTCTTCAAAATCCAGAGTATTAAATACGATGTCATCGTATAGGATATTGCCTTTATCAATATCATGAAGCCCTACAATTGATTTCAACAATACTGTTTTTCCCGAACCACTTTGTCCGATAATTAAATTGGTTTTCCCTTTCTCAAAAACAACATTAATATCTTTAATTACCTCGATACCTTCAAATGATTTTGAAATATTCTGTATCTCGATCATGATAACAATAATTGGGTTAGAATTACATTAAACAGCAAAATAAAAACGCTACTATGAACTACAGCTTTGGTACTAGACCGTCCAACATCCAAAGCTCCCCCGTAGGAATAATATCCATGATAAGCTGAGATTGTTGTTATTAAAAAAACAAAAACAACGATTTTTATTACGGAATAAGTTATATAATAAGGGATAAAAGCATATTGAATCCCATAAATAAATTCCTGGGATGTCATTACACCGGTACTGATACTGGCAACCCATCCTCCAAATAAACCAATAACCATACTCATTAACGTTAAAAAAGGGGCGAATAAAACAGCAGCAGTTATTTTGGGGAGAATAAGAAAGTTTGCTGAATTAATTCCCATAATTTCCAGGGCATCAATCTGTTCGGTAACTCTCATGGAGCCAATTTCTGAGGATATATTAGACCCTATTTTACCAGCTAAAATAAGGGCAACAACGGTAGATGAAAATTCTAACAGCAAGGTATCACGTGCAGTTAGGCCTATAAGATATGCAGGGTAGATTGGGTTCTCTGTATTATAAGCTGTTTGAATGGTAATAACTGCACCCATAAAAACAGAAATAATCGCCACTATACTTATGGAGCTTAATCCTAACTTATCTATTTCGTTAATTGTTTCCTTATAAAAAATCTTTAATTTTTCAGGTTTTGTAAAAACCCTTTTCATCAATAAAGAATATTTACCTATATGATAAAATAAATTCATTGTTGTATTGTTTTCAATTCTTACAAATATACAATTCTTTAATCGTAAAATTTAAAGGATTAAAAACATTTAAATGGAATATTCGTTGATTTTATAACTATTATTACTATGGTTTTTATAAATTAGTAAATTAAAAAAAATTACAATAAGCTATGAATAAAAACAATTATTGTGTTATTATGGCTGGCGGTGTTGGAAGCCGATTCTGGCCTTTAAGCAAAATAAAAAGACCTAAGCAATTCTTAGATATATTAGGAACCGGGCGAACATTGCTTCAAATGACCTTTGATCGGTTCAAACAAGTCTGTCCAATAGAAAATATATATATCGTAACCAGTTCAAATTACAACGAAATAGTAAAAGAGCAGTTACCGGAATTAAAACAATCTCAGATTTTACTGGAGCCTGTAAAAAGAAATACCGCACCTTGTATAGCCTATGCTAATTATAAAATCTTAAAACATAATCCAGAGGCGAATATTGTAACAGCTCCATCAGACCACTTAATCATAAAAGAAAAAGAATTCTTAAAAGTTATTGAAGAAGGACTGGAGTTTGTTTCACATAAAGATGCCCTTTTAACATTAGGAATAAAACCCAGCCGCCCTGAAACCGGTTATGGATATATTCAGGTGGTAGATAATAAACCGATAAACGGAAATCAACAAATTTCTAAGGTTAAAACATTTACAGAAAAACCCAATAAAGAGTTAGCCCAGGTATTTTATGAAAGTGGAGAGTTCTTTTGGAATGCCGGCATATTTATTTGGTCGTTAAAATCAATCAGGCAAGCATTCGAAACTTTTCTTCCGGAGGTCAATGCTTTATTCGAAGAAGGAATTCCGGTTTATGACACTGAAAAAGAAAATAAATTCATTTCCAAAACATATGCTGAGTGTAAAAATATCTCTATTGATTACGGGATAATGGAAAACGCCGAAAATGTTTTTGTTTATTGTAGTGATTTTGGGTGGGCTGATTTAGGTACCTGGGGTTCACTTCACGAAAATTTAGAGAAAGACAAAAACAACAATTCTATTAAGGGAAACAATGTTTTTACATATAATCTGAACAATTGTATTGTAAAAATGCCTGAAGAAAAGTTGGTTGTATTACAAGGGTTACAAGATTACATTGTGGTAGAATCTGACAATATTTTACTGGTTTGTAAAAAGGAAGATGAACAAGAAATAAAACAGTATGTAAACGATATAAAATTAAAACTAGGAGATCAATATTTATAACATTCCTTAGAAAGTGGACAGTCTATAAAAACAAAAAAAGAGGTGTTTAAACACCTCTTTTTTATTGAATTATTTCTTATATTAAGATTAATATTCCCATAAGTCGTGCTCTATTTCAAATAAATCCTGTTTAATCTTTTCAGCTTCTAAAAGATTATTTACACCTTGCATGTAAGTACTAATTGGTCTGTTATCATAAACATTCGATTCAGCAATGATATAGCTATTAAAACGTCGTTGAAAAAACAGATCATCAAAACTTATACGTTGTGCATCATTATGTCGGTTAAACACTTCCTGATTTGCCAATAAGTGACGAGCTGAAGGGAAATATACCCAAAAAGTTCTTTCTTTTCGTGCTTGTTCTGTCTCTACATCAACATACCTTCTAATAGGACAAATTCCTAAAATACGAACACGCATGGTTGAATGTTGTTTGTCGAAATACCATTGTTCTTTTATTTCGTACTGGCTAATTTCATCATAATTAATGGATCCAGCAATAACTTTCTCTTCCAACTCTCCAGTTTCGGGATTTGTAACTTGTTGTGTTTTAGGCAAAGCATCTAATTTTTCCAGCACTTCGTCCAAAGTCATTATCTCCTGAAATTGATCATCTTTATAAACAATCAACCCTTCATTTCGTATGCCATACATGAACAAGTTCATTAAACTCCTTCTATCATCAACCTCACCTTCTAATGGAAAATATAAAGGATGATTCATTTTTTCTCTACAATCAATAACCTGCCATATTTTCTTTGACCACATAATATCTGCTTCGCGTAATTGCCGATAAGGAACAGGTCGTTTACCGGGTATATTTTCTTTAATATATACCCCATCGTTTACAGTTTCTTCCTGGGCAAATATTTGTTGTTCATTAAAAATAGTAGTAATAAGCCCGACAACAAGAAAAACAACAAAAAATCGTTTCATAATTTTATCTTTTAATGTTAAATAATTTCAAATACTATTGGGGGTAGGTTTCTAACAGATCCATCAGGGCCTACCGCCTTTACATCTTCAATATTTACACGAGAATTTCTGCGTAAATTATTAATTAAATCATATTGAGCCTGAGTGAAATTAGTACCCTTAGCCTTTTCTCCAATAAAATATCCACCACGATCAGTAGTTGATACAGTAAATTCAATAACTTTAAACTCCAGGTCAAAATCAAAATTCTCCATTTCGGCAAAAACTCCGGCTTGTGCAGCTAAAACATTCTTTCCTATTTTACCACCTTTTTTCCCGGCAACCTTAACAACAGGGTCGGGTAGTGGCTTTACCCTAAATTGAGCTGTCCCCATATTTTTCATAGCACCATCAACTTCAGCCTGGACGGTAACTAAACTATTACCAGGACGTTTTGGTCTTACGATATATTCTCCATCAGAGCGTTTTATAATTCGCCCGTTAGTAATAGATGGAATAATTTTATTTCCAGGAACACCAGCAATAGAAACACTCACAGGATTATCAACACCAACATAAAATACATTCATTTTTGTAGCAGATACTACAAGGTTGGGCTTCGCAACCTGATAAGATTTTTGAAAAGATTTAACGATATAATTTCCAGTGGGATCCAATAGTTTTATTAACCCGCCCCATTCGTGCGTACCCAAAGCCTGTCCTTTTACCTGATATTTCCCTTTTCCTTGAACAACTTCTAAAGTATCATAAGCGCCAACCATATTATATTGCCAAGTTCCATCATCAAAACGGGTTGAATCATAATTTCCAATCAGAACAATAGGTGGTTGTGTAGTATCTACTGCTGCCAAGAAAACATCAGCCATATAATTATTCCCTTGTAAAACATAACTAGTATTAGGAATAACGGTAGCTTCGAGTTTATTAAATGTAATTTCTCCTGCAACAATCTGGTTTAATAGATACCTTACCATCTCGGTTTCAGAGTTTCGTATATCTACCTGAAATTTTGTTAATAGTGGCATTACAGCTGCTAATGGCATTTGTCCAAAATATTTTACTTCCCAGGATTTACTTTCACCCTCTTTGTTGGGTGGAGGGTCAGAGGTATCCAAATTACTTTCTATAGATTGAATAACGCACTGATCGTTAGGATCACATAAACTAATTAAATAATCTCT
>JAYEKP010000027.1:0-5342 GCA_034661075.1 Bacteroidota bacterium | reverse complement strand
ATTATCATACTCTTTGAGTATGGAGGCAATTTGTTGGGGGGTAAATCTTTTTCTTTTCATAATTACAGTTTAAAGTTAACAATTTTTGTCTACTTTTAAACTGTCCAGTTTTTGGGGAAGCTTACATTATAATCCAAATGAAATTGCAACCAAATTAATAAATATTCAAAATGAAATTTCTGTACTAATTAATACAACGAGCGAATGGATATTTCCTAAACTTAATTTTACTGAAGAATCAAAAAAGTTATATGAGTTAACAAAAAATATATTAGACCTGACCAGTAAATTTGGAAAAGAATTTAAAAATATCATAAGAGATAACTCTGAGTTTAATCAACAGACTTTGTTAATTGAATTAGAAAGAATTAAATGGCACAATTCAGTAAAGAATTTACTTGGTAAAATACATAGAATGAAATATAAATTATTTTCTTTAATCCCAAACTACCTAAAAGAATAGAAACAATTGCAAACACCTAAAAAAACAACACTCAGATTTTAGTAATTAAAGAAATATTTTTTTAGATATTTCTAAAACTTCAAAATTAATTCAATAATCCGCTTAGCCGCTCCAAGCGGCTTAGTGGATAAATCCACATAAATTATCTTTTCCCTAATAGCGCTAAAATACGGTTGGTTTTTTCGTACATGGGGGCATAGCCATCGAGCCAGTGTATTTCAAATCCGTTGCGCTCCATGCGTCGGAACCAGGTCATTTGCCGCTTGGCAAACTGATGTATGGCAGTTTCGAGCTTTGTAAACATTTCCTCGTAGCCTAGTTCACCGGTAATATGCTGGGTAATAAATTTATATTCCAGTCCGTAATATAACAGGTTTTCCACCGTAATTCCCCGGCCGATTAGCTGTTTTACTTCATCAATCATTCCTTCGGCCAGCCGCTGTTTTAAACGTTCCGTGATCCTTTTCCGCTGCGATTTACGGTCAAACTTCACTCCTACCAACAAGGGTTTGATCTCTGGAAATTCAGTATCCGTTTGCGGATGCTCTGCATAGTATGCTTCAATTTCAATGGCCCGGATCATGCGTTTACGAGTATCAATATCGGTAGTATTATGCAGTTTTTTATAGGATGCTAAGATGGCTATTAACTCTTCGGTTGGTTTTTGGTTCAAATTGTCTCTTAGGGATTCGTTCACTGGCACATGAATTAGTTTATAGCCTTTTAAAACGGCTTCGATATACATTCCCGAGCCACCACATAAAACCGGAAATTTATTACGGAACTGCAAGTCCTTAAAAACATGGATAAAATCTTGCTGAAATTCATACACATTATATTTCGACCCGGCATCTACAATATCAATTAAATGGTACGGAATTTTCTTTCCTTCAACCACATAATCGTCTAAATCTTTCCCTGTTCCTAAATCCATGCCTCGGTACACCTGGCGCGAGTCGGCACTTATTACTTCGCCATTTAAAATATAAGCCATACGTGTGGCAACAGATGTTTTTCCACCGGCAGTAGGCCCCAATATGGTTAATATATTGTAATCCTCAGCCATAAAAATTTCTTTTTTTAATAATCCTTGTAAAGATACGTATTGTTGATAATATTTATTAAAAATATAGGTTGATATCGTTTTTAATTACCTGATTCGATTATTTTTGTACGCATAAATTTTAACTATGGATTTATATAAAATCGTGAATCGTATCCGTTTGTTTATTTTGTCACCGGCACAAGAATGGGAGAAGATTGCTCAAGAAAAGGCCAGCAACAAAAATTTGATTATCCAATATATTATCCCTGTTATTCTTTTCAGTTCATTATTGATTTTCGTAGGAAGAATCCTTAACTGGAAAGATCACTCGGCTGGGAATGGAGCGCTTGCCGTGCTTTCGTTTCTTCTAATTACGATTTTTACCATCTACCTTTCAGCATTTATAATCAATGAGCTATTACCCAAATTTGATACCAACAAGAATTTAAACCGTACGTTTAAGTTAATGATTTTTTCTTCGTTACCTACCCTCATCGCTTATGGTATATCTTCTTTTCATCCACTAATGGGATTTATTAATTATGTGTCGTTGTATTCCATTGTTCTATACTGGAAAGGTGTTAAACCTATGTTAGGAGTCCCTGCAGAAAAACTTACCGGTTTTGCATTAATCTCCTTATTAATTTTTGGCGCTTTGCTCATTATAATCAGCTCGGTTATTATGAGTGGCATCATTTATTTTTCAGTATATTAAACTATTATCTCTATTTTTTGTACCAAATAAATCAATACCTTTGTAGTTTGTAAAAAGAAAATCTTTATGCAAAATAAAATCAACATAAGAAATAAAAAAGCAGCATTTGATTTTGAACTCATTGAAAAATACACAGCAGGCATAAGATTAACGGGTACTGAAATTAAATCGCTCCGTTTAGGAAAAGCCAGTTTGGTAGATAGTTATTGTTTTTTTCATGAGCACGAATTATATATTAAAGGATTAAATATTTCTGAATATGCCTTTGGCACTCATTACAATCACGAGCCGAAACGCGATCGCAAATTACTTTTAAACAAGAAAGAACTTAAAAAAATAGAGCGGAAATCTACCGAAAAAGGGTTGACCATTGTTGCTACTCGCTTGTTTATTAATGAAAATGGATGGGCTAAGGTTAATATAGCCCTTGCCAAAGGGAAGAAAGAGTATGACAAACGCGAAGAGATTAAAAGAAAAGACCTGAAACGCGATATGGAGCGAATCAGGAAATTTTAAAAAAATCTTTTTTTACTGGGCAAAGAAGAAATTGTTCAGCTCATAAATATCTTCGGCAGAATATCCCGAATCAAAATCAAAGAAACCATCAATAGCCTCGAGCAGTTCATCAAACGAGATGTAGTTATCGCCATCTTTATCAAGTTTTTTAAATTTTTCTGGTATTTCATCATATTCTGTATCCCCAGACCATCCACCGTATCCAATTGGAATCATATACACCTCATCCCTGGTCACGGCGGGAACATCCTCAAATAACATATCGCGGATCTTATTACTGCTCATCTCCACACCATATTTGTCAACAATAGCATTTTTATTAGAGAATTGTTCCTTATCCATGTAGTTAGGTACGCCATCTTTATCATCATCGTGTGGGCAACCTATAGAATCTACAGCTACCCCTGCGGGTGTATCAGGACAGTCGTCTCGTAAATCAAGAACGCCATCTTTGTCAGTATCAGCAATTAAGGTATAGTCAAAATCGCCAGTAACATCAGCAAACAAATTTTCAATAACTTTTGTTTTTGCCTCGGAAAACAGATCAATATTAAGGGAGACATATGTTAATGAAAACATATCGTTCATATCATCTCCAATGCGTCCTATAGTGTTTTTATAACTAATACCATCAATGTCATCTGAAAAAGTATAATGCAATGACGAAGCTACACGGAGTGCTACGCGATCCCCTACTTTAAAATCAAGCCCTGCATCGGCAACAATAGCAAATGTACTAGGAGAATAATCTCCCCGGCCAAAAAAATCTTCTTCCTGGATATTGGTTTCGTAATCATAATCCCTTGTAACAATCTGATCGTCAACCTGAATGGTGCCATCGGGATAATAAATATATTCCCCTAAATCATTTCTTAAATCTGTTTTGGAATCAAACTCCATATATTCACCACCCAAAGAAATAAACGGACGGATTTTTTTATTTCCCTGATAAATATTTCCGAATCCATATTCAAAATTTAGTCCTAAAGAAAAAATCTCAGAGGAGAAGTTCCAGTTTTTATCCGTTTCAGTATAGGATCGTTCAAAACCGGTAATTTTCCCCACTAACACATTTGCATTAGCTTTCCAATGATGTTTGTTATCAATGTATTGAAATAAATTAATTCGTATACTGGGTGTACCTTGTGTAAGGCCTTGCATATCATTTTTTAACTCGCCATAATAATTTATCACACCAGCGCCAATACCTAACACAGGCATATATACCGGATTTTCCACTTCAACTTCCTGAAATAAAAGATCTTCATATCCGCCCTGAGCAAAGGAGAATTGAAATCCCAAAAGCACAACAATAAAAGCAAGTAATAATTTATGTAATCTCATACATTCATTTAAATTAACGATACCATTCATGATTTGTAATCATTAATGCTTCCTGAACGGTAATACGTTGTCCATTATTATAAGCCGAAACAAAAGCATCATCAATGGTTGTTGTATTCCAGATATGTACCCTGTAATCACGTGCTGCTTTATACACATAAAATGAACCTACGGAATATTTTCTCCATCCTTCGTGAAACTCGGTACGTATTTCTTTATCCAAATTATATTTTTTAAAATATCTATCGATGTTAATGGGCCGATGACCTGCAGCAATCTGCACTCTATAATATACTCCTGACTCAGGTTCAAGAACATTGGTCAGTTTAGTATCTTCGCGCATGGCTTGTAGGGCACTTTCTGCAATTTCAATTTTTACTTCGCCACTGTAATCTCCTGGCTGCATTGTAGTAATAGGAGCTGAAGGAGTTTCTCCAACAGAAGAAATAATTGCCATTAAATTTTCAGGTGAAGTATTTTCCAAATTAATCTCCTTTTCTATAATATCAATACTTAACGTATTATCATTTTCGATATATGAAAAAGTGCCATCCAATGTTGGTTTATCAGTAACTCCATTATCGGGTACCAGCTTATAAGAAACTACAAAGTAGGGATCTGCAGGTAAATTCATCCATAAAAATTTTACCGTCTGATCTTTAAAAGTAAAAATAGCATCTTTATTTTCAATACTAACCGCCTTGTAGCCGTCAGGAACACTTTCCTGAATTTTCGCAAATTTCTCCTTATCTCCTTTATTGACTAATAGATTAACAATATATTCATTATCTTCAACACCTGTGTATGGTATTTGCCGAATACATTTTACCTGGGCCATGGGAGGTTTTTCTGTTATAGATGGTTTAACCAGGTTTTTAAAATCGTTAATATCAACTATTAAATTCGGATCTATATCGGCTGAAGGTGTAATGGTAATATTTTGGGCAGTTACATCAACCGATTTTCTCTCGTTATCGGCGATATACGAAAACGTTCCTTGTAAATCAAAATTACCTTTTAACCGTTGATCAACTTTAAGTTTATAGGTTACAGTAATCTCTTCCTGAGCAGGTAATTTAAGCCAGATAAATTTAACTTTTTGATCTTTAAAGCTAAAATCTGCATTTGCTGTATGAACAGGAACAGGAGTTAAACCAGCAGGAATTTCCTGTTGAAATCTTGCAAAGCTTTCAAAATCCAACTTATTTAAGGTAACCTCAACAGTTATTTCATTTCCTGCTTCTACTTGTTTGGTGGCA
>JAYEKP010000026.1:0-25446 GCA_034661075.1 Bacteroidota bacterium | reverse complement strand
CTGAATTTGGTTGGGCAAAATTTCCAGATTGTAATTTGAGTATTCGTTGTCTTTAGGTTTAAAATATACCCGCTGATTGGTTAATATTAATTTACCGTCAACATTTGTTTCTTTTGCAAGAAAATTTGAATCTCCTGCTTTTAATACCAGTTCGTTTGCTTTTAAATCTACTACCATGACTAAAGAATATTATAAGATTAGAACTATTATTTAGTTATCATTTTTTGTGCCAAATCTTCTAAGTTTTTGTTTTTAAATGTTTTATGTCTTTGTGTCCGTTGTTTTAATAGGAATGAGTGTACGATATTGAAACATCACATGTCCGATTTGAAACATTTGGTTTTGTAATAAAGACGATTCATTTTTAGAAATGATGCAAAAAAATCCGGTAAAAGTTTTACCGGAATAATTAAGAGTTGGTCAAATGTATTGGTAATTAGTGTCTTATGATATATCGTCGGAATTAAATTTAAATCCTAATCGTTTACCGGTTTTCATTTTGGAGTATTCCATTTTTTCATTCAGTTGTGCAACCGAAGCAATTTTAACATGATCGTAGGGTGGAACCAGTAAATCGAATTCAATAGCATACATTATTGATTTTAGAATAATCTCTTTTAATATTTCTTTGCTAAGTAGAGATTGTCCGAAATTATTGTATAAATATTTTTTCTGTCTCTTGCCTTCAACAAAAAAGTGTTTTTCGATATTAATAAAAATTCGGGTAATTAAATAGCCTAAATCTTCCAATCGATTATACTTAAATGAATCGGCTAAAAAGTTATATACATTAATAATTCCACAATAGCTATACAGCTGATTATCTTTTAAGTAATTTGTTTTCCATACATTATGTTCGCGGTTAAACTCAAAAATATTTGAGTGCATACTAAAAATTAGCATATCCCCGGCTACTTTTAGCTCAGCTTCAAACTGCCCGCGATCTTTGTATTCCAGAAACACACGGGTATCATTTATCTTTAACTCATTGTTTAATTCGAATGCAATTTCTGAGAGAATATTTTTTAGCTCTTTAAATATTTCTAGTGTTTGATCGTAAACCCTTTGTTTAATGATTGATTTTACTTCTAGCGCTGAAATAATTTGTTCTTTAGGATCATTTTCTGTCATATAAATGGTTTTAGCTAATTACTAATAAGCTTTGGCAAATAAAGCCCTTTGTTTTGATGGCTTCCCTGAATAGATGCATTTCCCTTCTTCTTCTGTTGTATTAAAAGGGATACAACGAATAGTTGCTTTGGTTTCTTCTTTAATTTTTTGTTCGGTTTCGGATGTTCCGTCCCAGTGTGCCAATACAAACCCTCCATTATTATTCATAATATCTTTAAACTCTTCGTAGGTATCCGCTTTAAATGTATTTTCGTTTCTGAATTTTAATGCTTTTTTATATATATCTTGCTGAATTTCTTTTAATAAGTTGTCAACATAGTCTTCAATAGCATCCTGGGAAATAGTTTCTTTTTTCAACGTATCTCTTCGGGCTACTTCGAGTGTGTTATTTTCAATATCTCTTGGGCCGAGAGCAATACGAACAGGAACCCCTTTTAGTTCATATTCGGCAAATTTCCATCCCGGTTTATAGGTATCTCTGTCATCAAATTTTACTGAAATTCCTTTATCCTGTAATTTTTTCTTAATGGTTTCTGCTTTTTCCGTAATGGCTTCTAACTGGTCGGTTCCTTTGTAGATAGGAATAATTACCACCTGAATGGGTGCTAATTTAGGAGGAAGTACTAAGCCATTGTCATCAGAATGGGCCATAATTAATGCACCAATCAAGCGAGTAGATACTCCCCATGAAGTAGCCCAAACATAGTCAAGCTTTCCATTTTTATCTGTAAATTTAACATCAAATGCCTTGGCAAAATTTTGGCCGAGAAAATGGGATGTTCCCGATTGTAATGCTTTACCATCTTGCATTAATGCCTCTATGGAATAAGTTTCTAAGGCACCGGCAAATCGCTCATTTTCTGTTTTATACCCTTTTATTACCGGCATTGCCATCCAATTTTTAGCAAAATTAGCGTAAACATTAATCATTTGTTCGGTTTCATCCATCGCTTCCTGCTTAGTGGCATGAGCAGTATGTCCTTCCTGCCATAAGAATTCTGAAGTGCGTAAAAATAAGCGGGTTCGCATTTCCCAGCGAACAACATTGGCCCATTGATTAACCAAAATAGGCAGATCCCGATACGATTGTATCCAGTTTTTATACGAATTCCAAATTACGGTTTCTGAGGTAGGACGTACAATTAATTCTTCTTCCAGTTTTGCATCAGGGTCTACGATAACTCCTTTTCCGTTTTCATCGTTTTTTAACCGATAATGGGTAACTACAGCGCATTCTTTGGCAAATCCATCCACATGGCTTGCTTCTTTCGAAAAAAACGATTTAGGGATAAAAAGAGGGAAATAAGCATTGGAGTGCCCGGTATCTTTAAACATTTTATCTAATGCTGCCTGCATTTTTTCCCATATCGAATATCCATAAGGTTTGATAACCATTGATCCACGCACAGCAGCGTTCTCAGCTAAGTCTGCTTTAATGACCAGATCATTGTACCATTGTGAATAATTTTCTGCTCGTTTTGTAAGTATTTTAGCCATGTTTGGTATAATATTTGCATTATATTTTATGAAAATTTGAATTCATTTAAAGTTGCAAAAATAAAGAAATTAATTATAAAACATAACTATCAGGGGGTACATTATGAAAACTAAAATTTATTTAATATTAATCTTATCCGTATTTCTGGCCTCATGTTCATCATTACAGCAAACAGCTGTAAACGACGATCTGTATTATTCGCCCGATGATGATTATGTAGCAGGTACGGATGTGTATGCCAATTTAACCTACGATAATAATGATTCTAAGGCCATATCATCCTTTGATAAACAAATAGAGGATATTTTAGCCGATGATTCTGTAGAGGATACTACAATTTATGAAAATAAAGAATCAGAGAATGCTTATGATCGTTTAATTGTGGATGATTATGGAGAAGCTTATGATAGAAGATTGGAAGCAAAAAAAAACCCTCATTATGGACTGAATACGTACAACTATAATCTTTATTTTAATGATGATTATAGATTAGCCAGCATGTTCTGGAACGATCCCTTTTATAACGTTGTAATTGTTGGTGACCAGGTATGGGTTGAGCCATATTACATCTCTTCAAGTTTCCGTTATTGGGGAAGGTCTTACTATAATAGTTACTGGTATGGTTCACCATGGTATTCATCGTGGTATTATTCAAGGCCCTATTATTCCTATTATAGTCCTTATTATTATAGTAATCCATATTATTACAATCCTTATTACTATAATCCATACTATTTGTATCCTTATTCATCTAATTATTATAATGATAATTATGCCAGTTCGGCTAATTATTCGTACCGGCGCAGAGGTTTAGCTACCATGAGTAGTTTTGGTGATAATGAGGATAACCGAAGAGTAGCCCGTAATCCGGAAATATATATGGGTAGGGATATTCAACCCGCAAGCACTGTAAAATCAGGTATTGATAATAATACCACCGATGGAAGAGCGGTACGGCGTTCAGAGGCTACTACTCGCAGAAGTGAAACCGGTAGTATTGATGCCCGTGAAACAATTCGGGTTGTTGATAACAATAACTCGCGAGGAAATATAACCAATACTAACAGGCAAGATCCGCCAAAACGAAATACTTCTGTTTCTAACACAGAAAGAACAAGAACTTATACAAGAAGCCAGGAACGTTCTACTTACAATACAAACAGGAGAACTACACGTTATAGCCGGCCTGAAAGTACAAGTAATACCAGAGAAGTAAAACGTTCTACTTCAGGAACTTCAACTTATACACCAACCCGAAGTACAAGAAGCAACAGTTCAGGTTCTTCCAGAAGTTATACTCCAAGAAGATCTTCAGGGTCATCTGGAAGCACATCTACACGAAGCAGCGGTTCGTCTGTGAGTCGTTCAGGAAGTTCTTCAGGTAGTTCATCTACCCGAAGTTCAGGTTCAAGCTCAGGTTCAAGATCCGGAAGAAGAAGATAATAAAATGAATTTTGCCTGAAAGGCTTTTAAGAGGCCTTTCAGGCCTTTTTTATATATTGTTAAAAAAATAAACATAACTATGAAAAAAATATTAATATCCCTTATAGCTATTTTACTTATTAATACATCTCTTTTTGCACAAAGCCCCTATGTGGATTATGCGTTGAAGTTTTCAACCAATGATTATTCCGGAACAGCACGTTTTACCGGAATGAGTGGAGCTTTTGGTGCTTTAGGAGGTGACTTTTCCGCCATTTCAATTAACCCCGCAGGTATTGGAGTATATAGAAATTCAGAATTTGCTATTTCAACAGGATTTAGTAACAGCGTTAATTCTGTTGATTATTTAATGACTAATAATGAAGATAATCAATATAATTTTAATTTTGAAAATTTTTCTGTCGTTGGTTCTTATAATATGGAGAATTCTGATACTCGTTGGGTAAATTTAAATTTTGGAGTTGGATTTAACAGGACTAATAATTTCAATGATCGGATTCAAATGGATGGTATTAATTCATCCTCATTAATGGAGATATTTATTGCTAATGCTAATAATTATTCGGATCCTGAACAATTAGATGGTATGTATGAATATTTATTTTGGGATACATATGTAATTGGTTATGACACAACCAATAATGTTTTTTTTAATGAAATAACAGATGAAATTTATAATAATCCAGAAAATTTTGAAATATATCAACAAAAAATAATTGAAACAGAGGGTTTTATTAGTGATTTTAATTTTACGTTTGGAGGAAATTATGCCAATAAATTATACCTTGGAGGTGCAATTGGTATTAAAAGATTATCTTTAACAGAGCTAGCTTCACATTATGAGTTAGAAACAGCAAATTTGCCTATTGATTATATGAAAGGATTTGATTTTCGAGAATACTCTAAAACTACGGGAACTGGTTTTGATGTTAAATTAGGAGTAATGGTGAGGCCTGTAGATTTTTTAAGAATAGGTACTGCTGTTCATTTTCCCACATTTTATAATATTCAACAAGATTTTTATAATGAAGTAGTTGGTTATTTTGATGAATATGAACCTGAAAAAATCAAATCAAGTACTATTCCGTATGAATATCAATTAATATCTCCCTTTAGATTTGTTGAAAGTGTTAGTTTTCAGATAAAAAAGGTAGCCTTAATTAATATTGATTATGAATTTGCAAATTTTTCTAAGATAAAATTAGATGATGATGAAGTTTATATACCTGGGAATAGTATAAATGATGATGAAAAGTTTATAAGTGATAATTTTTCTATCAAACAAAAATTAAGAGTTGGAGCTGAATTAAGATTGGGCCCTTTATATTTCAGAGGAGGAGGGGCTTATTCAACAAGCCCTTATGAAAATAAACACGGAAACATTGTTTCTTTCTCAGGAGGTTTGGGTTATAGAGAAAATAAGTTTTTCATTGATCTAGCATTTGTAAGATCTATGTATCAATATGATTATTACACATATGACTGGCCGTATGGTGATCAGCTAGCCCAAATAGATAATAGTTTCAATAATTTTATTTTAACCGCCGGTGTTAAATTTTAGGCGATAAAAAGTTTAGGTTAGGGTTTTATCTTTACTGCCGGTAATTATCTACCGGCAGTTTTCATTCTTTCAATTCCCGAATAAATTGTATATTTACCGGACTAAACGATTTTATCCGATTTTTCTTTGAGTATTAGTCGGTAAATATTTATTTTCGTAACCTGTAAAATGAAAAGATTTTTTCTTTTACCTATAAATCTAAAAGAAGGCTTATATTATGGATGCTAAAGACCAAAAAAACTCTGACTCTGTTCAAAATGAACAGCAAATAAACAATGATTCAGAATTAAATCAGGAGGTTAATCAAGAAGAATCAGAAAATTCTGTAGAAAATCAGGTTGAAAAAGAGGATAATGAATCTCAAATAAAGGATGAAAAATCTTCTGAAAAGCTTGAAAAGAATGAGGATGAGCAACAAAAAGCAGAGACTGATTCTGCAACAAAAGCAGATGATAATGTGCAGGATGAGCAATTAGCTGAAAAAACAGATAAGGAAGAAGTAACAGAAGAGGATGGAGAACAGGAAGCAGATAAAGAAAAGCAGGATAATGAATCTGAAACAGAGGCTAAAGAAAAGAAAGAAGAACGAAAAGAGGAGATCGATTACAATAAATTAAGCCGCGAAAAACTGGTTGAGGAGTTAAAGAATATAATCGATACAAAACCCATTAATAATATACGAAAAGAAGTTGAAGCGATAAAAGCCAGTTTTTATAAAAAACAAAAAGCAATAAACGAAAAATTACGTAAAGCATTTATTAAGGATGGTGGGGATATTGAAGAATTTACTTTACCAGAAGATCCTATTGAAACAGAATTAAAAGATTTATTTAAGCGTTACCGCAAACGAAAAGCTGAATATAATAGAGAATTAGAAAAAGAAAAAGAAACAAACCTTGAAACGAAATATCAGGTTACTGAAGAACTTAAAGAGTTAATCAATAAAAAAGAATCGATAGGCGAGACCTTTAAAGAGTTTAGAGAGCTGCAAAACCGGTGGAAAGAAATAGGGCCTGTTCCTCAGCAAAAATTAAAAGATTTATGGAATACATACCATCATCATGTAAGTAATTTTTACGATTATATAAAAATTAACAAAGAGCTTCGCGATCTGGATCTGAAGAAAAATTTAGAAGCAAAAACGGAATTGTGCGTAAAAGCTGAAAAATTAATCGTCGAGCCTTCTGTTGTCAATGCTTTTAAAGCCCTTCAGAAGTTACATAATCAATGGAGAGAAATAGGGCCGGTGCCCAATGAGCATAAAGAGCCTATTTGGGAGCGTTTTAAAGAAACAACACGTATTATAAATAAAAATCATCAGGACTATTTTAAAAATCTTAAAGAGGAACAAAAAGAGAATCTTGCAAAAAAAGAAAAATTGTGCGAGCAAGCAGAAGAAATTGCTAATAAGGAATTAAAAACCCATAAAGAGTGGACCGATCAAACGAAGGCTATTATTGAGCTACAAAAAGTTTGGCGGACCATTGGTTTTGCTCCTAAGAAAGATAATAATAAAATATACGCCCGATTTAGGAATGCGTGTGACAAATTTTTTGGAAAAAAACGTGAGTTTTATGCCCTAAATAAAGAATTACAGGAAGAAAACCTCCAAAAGAAAATTGAACTTTGCGAAAAGGCTGAGTCCATACAGGATAGCACAGACTGGAAAAAAACTACTTCCACATTAATTAATCTGCAAAAAGAATGGAAAGAGGCCGGGCCAGTACCAAGAAAACAATCGGATAAGGTTTGGAAAAGATTTAGAGCTGCATGCGATCATTTCTTTAACCGAAAATCGGATTACTATGCCAATATAGAGCAGGAGTACGAAAAAAATCTACAATTGAAGCAAGCTCTTATTGAAAAGGTTATTAATTATGAATTTTCTGATAACGTTGATGATAATTATGAAGCTTTAAGAAACTTTCAGGACGAATGGGCCGAAATTGGTTTTGTCCCATTTAAAATGAAAGATAAGATCCAGAATGATTTCCGTGAAGCTATCAATAAACAATTTGATAAACTTAAAATTGATGATTCGGAAAAGAAACTGTTAAAGTTTAAAACAAAGCTCAATAATATTCAGCATAAACCCAAAGCTTCGAATAAAATGAGGCATGAGCGAGATAAGTTTTTCAATAAAGTGAAGAAACTTGAAAATAATATAACGCTTTGGGAAAACAATTTAGGTTTTTTCAATGCTGATACCCCCGAGGCTAAAGAAATGATTAAAGATTATAAAGAGAAAATTGCCAGTGCAAAAGAAGAAATCGAAATTCTTGAAGAAAAAATTCGAATGATTGATAAAATACCGAATCTTAGATTTATAGTATAATTATTTAAATTTTTACGCTTTGTCAACCACAAAATACATATTTGTTACAGGAGGAGTTACTTCTTCTTTAGGGAAGGGAATTATTTCAGCTTCCTTGGCTAAATTATTGCAAGCCAGAGGTTATTCCGTAACGATTCAAAAATTAGATCCTTATATTAATGTGGATCCCGGAACCCTAAATCCTTATGAACATGGCGAATGTTATGTAACCGAAGATGGTGCTGAAACCGATTTGGATTTAGGGCATTACGAGCGTTTTATAAATCTGCATACGACACAGGCAAATAATGTAACAACCGGACGGATTTACCAAACTGTTATTAACAAAGAGAGAAAAGGTGATTATTTGGGAAAAACGGTTCAGGTGATTCCTCATATTACCGATGAAATTAAACATAATATTAAGCTGCTTGGGAAAAAATATAACTATGATGTTGTAATTACTGAAATTGGAGGAACGGTAGGTGATATTGAATCATTACCATATATTGAAGCGGTTCGTCAGTTAAAATGGGATTTAGGGCCACAAAACAGTGTGTTTATTCATTTAACCCTGGTACCTTATTTATCTGCTGCCGGAGAGTTAAAAACAAAACCAACACAGCATTCGGTAAAGGTAATGTTGGAAAATGGTATTCAACCTGATGTTTTGGTGTTAAGGACCGAACATCCGCTAACTGCTGATATTAAAAAGAAAGTAGCTCTATTTTGTAATGTGGATATGGAGTCCGTAGTGCAGTCTCTCGATGTATCTACGATATATGAGGTTCCTTTATTGATGAAGGACGAGAAGCTGGATTTTACGGTACTTAAAAAATTGAATTTACCTCCAAATGAAGATCCCAAATTGGAAAAATGGACTCAGTTTGTAAATAAATTAAAAAAACCCAAAAAAGAGATTAATATCGGACTGGTTGGTAAATATATTGAATTGCAAGATTCTTATAAATCAATTATGGAATCTTTTATACATGCAGGTGCTGTGAACGAATGTAAAGTGAACATTAAATGCATTCATTCTGAGAAATTAAACGATGAGAATGTTAAAGAGAAACTGCAAGGTTTAGATGGAGTAGTAGTAGCTCCAGGATTTGGGCAACGTGGTATTGAGGGTAAAATAAGCGCTGTACATTATGTTCGAACAAATAATATCCCTTTTTTGGGAATTTGTCTTGGAATGCAATGTGCCGTGATTGAATTTGCGCGTAATGTACTTGGATATGCTGATGCCGACTCAACAGAAATGAGCCCAACAACTACCCATCCGGTAATCGATTTAATGGAAGAACAAAAAGGGATTACCGAAAAAGGAGGAACCATGAGGTTAGGCGCTTATCCGTGTGAGATCAATAAAAAATCAAAAGTATATACTATTTACGGTAAAGAAAATATTCTCGAACGACACAGACATCGTTATGAGTTTAATAATAACTACCTGGAAGATTTTGAAGAGCAAGGAATGAAAGCAGTGGGACATAATCCGGATACCGGCTTGGTTGAAATTGTTGAGATTCCAAAACATAGATGGTTTGTTGGTGTGCAGTTTCATCCCGAGTATAAAAGTACGGTAATTAACCCGCATCCACTGTTTGTTGATTTTGTAAAAGAAATTAGTACAGAGAAATAAAAATTAATTTAATTTAAAAAGAAACAGAAAAAAGAAAAATGGATAAAAATTCGATTATAGGTATTGTTTTAATTGCTGCTATATTAATTGTTTATAGTGTAATTAATCAACCTTCGAAAGATGAAATTGAGAGAGCTAAGCACAGGAAAGATTCTTTAGAGTTGGTACGACAACAAAATGTTGATGAACAACAAAAAGCAGAAAAGGCAATAGAGCAGTATGCAGAACCGGAAGAACAGCTGAAGGAAACCCCGAAGAAAGAGCAATTGGTTAAAAAATATGGAAGTTTCGCCAGTGCAGCTGAAGGAGAAAAAGAATTTGCTATTGTAGAAAACGATTTAATGAAAATAAAATTCAGCAACGAAGGGGGCCGTATTTATTCTGTTGAACTTAAAGATTATAAAACCTATACACAGGAACCTTTGATTTTATTCGATGGCGATTCGACTGTTTTTGGTTTAAATTTCTTTTCGCAAAACAAAAGTATCATTACCGATGAATTGTTTTTTAATCTTGAAAATGAAAAAAATTATTATGTAGTTGAAAATGATCAACAGTCTATGATCTATCGGTTGTATGCCAGTGAAGATCAGTATATCGAATATGTTTATACGGTTTATCCAGGAACTTATAAGATGGATTTCGATATCAATTTTGTGGGAATTAATGAAGTTATTGCCAGCAATTTAAGTGTTATCGATTTAAAATGGTCAATGTACTCACCACAACAAGAGAAAGGTGCCGACAATGAAAATATGTATACTACCATTGGCTATAAATATTACCAGGATGATGTTAATACATTAACTTCACGTGGTAAAGATGAAAATAGTGAGGAGTTGAATACAAGAGTAAAATGGATTTCGTTTCAGCAGCAATTTTTCTCATCCATTTTAGTAGCTGAAGATTTCTTTACCAATGCGGTAGTTGAATTTAATGATCTACCCAACTCATCCAAATACTTAAAGCATTTTCGATCTACAATAGGAATACCTTTCGATTATGAAAGAGAATCAACCGTACCTTTGCAATTTTATTTTGGCCCAAACCATTATACAACCCTTAAAAAACATGATTTGGAATTTGAACGGATTATTCCGTTAGGATGGGGTATATTTGGTTGGGTTAACCGTTTTGTTGTAATTCCGGTTTTTAATTTCCTGGATAATTTTATTGCCAATTACGGATTAATTATATTAATCCTAACCATTCTAATTAAGATTGTTTTATTTCCGTTGACCTACAAATCTTATTTGTCAACCGCCAAGATGCGTGTGTTAAAACCTGAAATTGACCTGATTAATAAAAAGTTCCCGAAAAAAGAGGATGCCATGAAAAAGCAACAGGCTACCATGGCACTTTATAAAAAGGCAGGAGTTAATCCCATGGGTGGATGTATTCCGATGCTTATTCAATTTCCAATTTTGATCGCCCTGTTTAGGTTTTTTCCTTCATCTATTGAATTAAGACAAAAAAGTTTTTTGTGGGCTGATGATTTATCATCTTACGATTCGATATTAGATTTGCCTTTTGATATCCCTTTTTATGGGGATCATGTGAGTTTATTTACCCTTTTAATGGCGCTGGCATTATTCTTTTCTACTAAAATAAACAGTGGGCAGATGGGCGATTCTAATCAGCAAATGCCCGGCATGAAGTTTATGATGAATTATATGATGCCTGTAATGTTACTTTTCTTCTTTAATGGTTATTCTGCCGGATTAAGCTACTATTATTTCTTATCCAATGTAATTACCATGGGGCAAACATTAATTATCCGGCGTTTTGTGGATGATGAAACCTTATTGCGGAAGTTGCATGAAAATAAGAAGAAACCGGTTAAAAAATCCAAATGGCAGCAACGATTGGAGGAAGCTGCCAAGCAAAAAGGATATAAACCACCCAAAAAATAAGAGATATAATAAAGAGGGCGTCCAAAAAGTCAAAAATCGTTGTCATTCCGAGGAGGAATGACGAAGGAATCTGTTGATTATCAATTCAAAAAGATTAACTTCGTTGAGCTTGCACTTCGTGCTGCGGTTCCTTCACTTCGTTCGGAATGACGTTTTCAAACCTTTTTGGACCCCTCTTTATTTTATGAGTGAAAAGTTGATTGTTTTTAAAATGCTCTTTTCTTACTTGTGGTCATTTTATGTTCGCGACGCATTTCAAAAATATCCGTACTGATAGAATAATCACCAATTAAATGTTTGCAGAAATAATCGGCTTTTAGCCAAAAGAAATACTCTGAATATTCACCAAAACCATGACGTTGTCCAGGCATGATAAAAAGATCAAAGCGTTTTTTTGCTTTTATTAAAGCATTGGCCATGCGGATGGTATTTCCGGGGTGTACATTATTATCTATATCACCATGTACCAGTAATAGTTTCCCTTTTAAATTTTTGGCCAATTGTGGATTGGTTTCTATCTCGTATAAAAATTTTGAATTTCCTTCTTCATCAATCTTCTCTTCAACGCCATGATGAGTTTCGCTCCACCAGCGGTTATAAATATTGTTGTCGTGATTCCCTGCCGATGAAACCGCTACTTTATAAAAATCGGGATATTGACATAGTGCAGCGGTAGACATGAATCCTCCACCCGAGTGCCCACAAATGCCTACTTTTTCAATATCAATATATTTATAGCGCTGGGCTAACTGCTCAGCCACATATTTTTTGTCGGCTAAGCCATAGTCTCTTAAATCTCCATATCCATAATTATGATACCATTTTGAACGGTTAGGATGGCCACCCCGGTTTCCTAAGGTTACGACGATAAATCCTAATTGGGCAAAACGATCGGTACGATCCATACGTGCAGAAAATGAACTATTTACTGCTTCGGTTTGTGGCCCGGGATAAACATATTGGATTAATGGATATTTTTTTGTTGAGTCAAAGTTGAAAGGTTTGTATATAACTCCATAAATATCTGTAATACCATCGGCAGCTTTGGCTTTAAATATTTCGGGAAATTTGTATCCGGCAGCAAAAAGGTTGCTCAAATCTGCGATCTCAAGTTCTAGTACAACGTTTCCGTTGTTATCACGAATTTCTGATTTTGGGGTAGTGTTTACACGCGAGAAATTATTTATAAAGAATTTATATGAATCACTCATCTGAGCATAATGGTTGTAATTCCCTGCATTCAATAATTTAAATCCAGTACCATCCAGGTTAACACGGTATAAGTGAGTATAATATGGATTTTCATTATTCTCATGTCCGTTTGCTGTAAAGTAAACGACCCGGTTTTTTGCATCTACCTTTTCAATGTTTGAAACATGCCATGGGCCGGAAGTTAATTGTTTTTTTACATTGCCATTTCCATCATAAAGGTACAAATGTGCCCAACCATCTCGCTCCGACCAGTGGATAAACTCTTTTCCATTACCAATCATATGGAGTGCTTTTTGTTCCATATACGTATTCATTCGTTCTTCAATAATCACATTTACCTCTCCGGTAGCCAGGTCTAATTCACATATATCCATCTTATACAGATCACGGCTACGGCGTGTAAAATACAGTTTGTCTGATGTTTTGGATAACCAGGTAGTGGGTACATAATCTTCGATTTTTTCTTTATTGGTTTTGATCTCCTGATGTATTCTAAGCGACTGATCATTAAACGCTTTAACATCATACTGTTTTCTGGACGTATCGCTCATTGTAAATACCCATAATTCTTCCTGTGAATTATTTTCTTCGCCGGGCATGGTGTATTTGTACGATTCCAGCTCTGGACGAGGATTGGCTAAAACATCAATTACCCAAAGCGTTTTAACATCTCTTTGGTCGTAGCGAATGAGTGCAAATTTTTTGGAATCCTGCGACCAGTAAATTCGTGTCCGTCTTCTTTTAATGCTTTCTTTCTTAATTTTTTCCTCATCATCATTATCTCCGGCTGTATATCCTCCGCCATAGGCATAGTGTTGTTCCCCGTCGAAAGTTAGTTGATGTTCCACAATAGTAGAATCTTTTTCTCCTTCTTCTTCATTTTTCGCTTTTTCATAATTTTCTTTATCTATCCAGTAAAGGTTATAATTTCTGGAAAAAATTACATATTCACCATTGGGCGATATATTGGCCCATTTCGGATCCTCTTTTTCTTCTTTCCAGTCTTCGATCTCGTAAAGTTTGCCAGTATTTATATTATATTCTAAATGGAATACTTTCTTTTCGGGTTTCTTTTTCTTGTCTTTTTTATCAGCAACCGACTTTGTAGTGTCTGCTTGTGTAGTATCTTTTTTTGTTATTTTTTCTTCTTGAGTACTGGTTACATCAAATTGAAAAACCGTATCGTCTTTTTTAAATTTTGGATTTATTTCGGGTAAATGTTTACCATCATATGGATCTTTTGTTATTAATGTTAACATGGCTGCCATACGATCATTATCAAACATTTTCTTTTTAGACTTGTTGTTTAAATCAACAATATAATAATTAGTTCCATTAGATGTTTTGTATGAATACCAAAATTTATCTCCTGTTTTCATCCAGTTTGGCCGAACGGATGTACTAAAAACCATTCTTTTAATTTTTGTAGGCGAAAATTGTTCGGCTAATCTGTAGTTTGCTTCTGTAATGGATTCATTTTGCCCAAGCAAACTGGTAAATAAGAATGTTAAAGCAAGGGTAAAAAAAAGTTTAAATCTCATAGTTTTGATTTTTTTTGTCTGATTAGAAATATTAGGATTATTTTAATGAAAATATAAAAGGCCTTTATTCTACAGGCCTTTTACAGGTTGGGTATTATTTCTTTTTCCTTTTTTTGTTTTTCTCTTGTGTTTCGATGTAATATCCTTCGCGCGATAATAAGTGGTCGAGATTCGCTACACCGTAAACCACAATAGCTGTTACAATAGAAGTATGGTTCTGGTATTCAGCGATACTTTTGTTATATAGATCGCGTTCCGTATGCCAAATTTCTCCATAATCGAAATTATATCCTTTAATATCTTCGGTTCCAAAACCAATGGTTGGTACACCTTCAACTGCAAATGGCCCGCTATCGGTACCCCATGGTTCTTTTGGCTTTTGTCTGGGTTCTCTTTTTTTTAACGTAAAAGGAAAATCGGGATTAATATCATTTAACGGAGCGCAAATTTTTTCAAAATCGTTCCACATCGCTTCTGTAACGCTAATGCTTGTTGGAACAGTTGGCCCTCCATCCCGGTTAAACATATTTGATATATTGTCCAGTTTATCTTTATTATTTTTTACCCAATGTTTCGATCCCAATAAACCAAATTCTTCAGCAGCCCATAAACAAACCAGGATTGTTCGTTTAGGTTTTCCTCCTGCTTCCATAATTAGTCTGGCAGCTTCCATGGCGGGAGATACACCCGATCCATTATCAACACCACCTGTAGCCACATCATAAGCATCAAGGTGTCCGCCCATAATTACATATTCTTCCGGATATTGTGTTCCGGGAATAACACCGATTACCGTGTGATACTTTATCGGGCCCATTTTAAAATGATTACGAATATCAAATTCTAACTGGAAATATCGGCGTTCTTTAGCCATTTGTTCAATAATTTTATATTGATGTTCGTCCAGCTTGATGTCGGGAACCGTAGGTAGTGTTTCAAAGGTAAGGCTGTCAATGTTTTTACGGTCATATAAAACTCGAATAGGTACTGGAGATGACTGGATGATTCCGAGAATTCCTGCTTCAATCATCTCTTTATAAAATAAGGCAGGTTCATCATTATAGGGAAGCAATTCTTTTTGTTCACCCGATTTTCTATTTTCCCAGTTATATCTTCTTATTTCACGATTTTTCTTTTCAATTTCTTCATTTTCCTGGATAATCTTTTTTCGCTTTGCATCAGCACTTTTAGAGATATCTACAGGCCATCCTTCATTTTTTCCGGTAATTAATACCCAGGCCCCTTTTAAGCGATGTTTCATCTGGTCGAATTGAGCCTGAGTTTTAGGTTCCAGAACCAGATGCCCGCGTTGTACCCCTTTTGTGCCAGAGGTATACGACGGTGTAGCAAAATGTAGGTACATTCCATTTTCTCCAATTAAGCGTCCAAACCAGGGGCCGCGGTTAAAACCAACCGGAATTTCTCCGGCTTCGTCCATAATCACTTCCATGCCCCACTCTTCAAATTTATGTGCAGCCCATTGGGCAGCATTTTCATAAGCATCCGAACCAACTAACCGTCCTCCAAATCGATTACTTAGTATATCGAGATGTTGCATCGTACGATTATCGGTTTTCCCTATGTCAATAATTTTTTGAATAACAGGATCTTCTTGTGCATATAAAAAATTAAAGTATGATCCAAAGATTAAAAATAAAGCTATAAATATTGTTTTTTTCATAATGAATGATTTTGAATAGTTACTTCTTAGAATTGATTTTGCTCTATTGGTTTAAATGATGTGTAAAAAAATGAAACCATAGAGTTTTCTCATTCCTATTATTATGAAGTAAACTTATATTAATAGAAGCAGTTCTCGATTAATAAACGAATGGGTGATTGGATTTTATAAATGAATAAATATTATTGTAATTTTGATAGATTAATTATAGTCAAAACAATCTCACAAGCTTCAGATTGGCCTTCGAAATTGGAGATTACTTGATTTTTTACTTTATAGCATCTAAAGCTTGTTTAAAATATTTTCGGTTTAACGAAGTTAAAAATTCGTCGAAAGCTATATTTTTTGCTTCATCAATGCTATAACCAACCCCTTTAATACTTTCTGTTTGTTTTGTCCAGGTTGTTGTTCCTGATTTATCTTCGATGATTAATTCGCCTGAAATATAAACTGAAATTAATCCTCCGGCACGCTCTCCTTGCCTGTATCCAAAACTAAATTTTAAAATATAATCCGCATTATTTTTTGAGTCGTCTTTAAATCCAAACTGGCGAATATTTTCATTAAACGTGCTGGCAATTTTGTTGTACTGATTTTCTGTACAATTGTTTTTATCCATATTAATTGCAATGGATGGAGCTTTTATAATGATATCAACAGTGGCCGGTTTGATATAATGTTTTTGAATGAGTCCGCGAATAAAAAGGTCATCAACCGACTGTTGAGCCAGTTCTTTTAAATCAATAGATGCTGTAATTTGTTCTTTTTCGTTTTTTGAATAAACAGGCTCGGGTTCTAACTGAACAATTCCATTCGCATCTGAGTTTTGATGGTCTTTTTTTAAATAACCCCCTGTGTATAAAAATGAAACGGGTATTCCTTGAACAGGATTTCCATGAAAAGTTATTAAAAAATCAAGATTATTTTTAAAACTTTCTCTTCGCTTTACAGCTACAGAATTCTTTTTGGAGTCAATTTTCAGGTTATTTAGTATTCCATTAATGGAAGAAAAAAGTTCATTCCCAATATCAATATTCACATTATTGTAGGTAGCAGGATTTTCTTCGCTTAAGTATTGTTTTATGGCTTGTAATCCTTGCAGGTAAAAGGAGATGGCTTCTTTGGGTTTGTTTTTTTGCTCTTCCTCCATTCCCGATTGGTATTTTGCCAATGCAGTAGCAATGGCTTCTTTTTTCTTTTTTTCTTTCATTTCATGATACGTACGCTTATCAATTTTATAATATACCCAATATGCATCTTCGTTTTCGTAAAAATCAACCGGTTCAAACCCTTCCAGGTAATCATCCGTACTAATTTGTATTTTTTGATTATAAGTCTCAGAAAAACCATATTTGGTTTCGATAGCATGTAATACAGAGGTTGAACTCACATTAGAGGATACGCTTTCGGCTAAATCGGCAAGAGCCTGTCTGCGTGCTTGTGTAATATATTGTGCCGATGTTCCTACTTTTTTAACCGATGCAATACCAATATAGTATCCCGGAATAATTGGTTTTTGTTTTACCCAATCAGGTAATGCTTCAAATTCAGCAACTTGTTTTTTCGTTGCACAAGAACTTAAGATAAGTATTAAAAAAATAACCAAAAAGTTCTTCATCATTTTTCAGGATTATATTTATCAATAGTATTTGTTACATTTTTTACCGATTGATCCATAAGTTCATTTAGCAATTCTTGTGCCGATTTAATATTTTTATCTGCTTTTAAAAGGTTTTGTAATTTATTAATGTCGTTTTTATTATCGTGCTGAATATCTTCTTTACTCCCTCTATCTTTGTATCTCCAGTAGCCAGGGATGAGTTTGTTTTTATCGCCTTTATATTCGGCATAATGCATATCATCTGAATTGGCTTTGTTAAATACGTCAGATGCTAAAACGGTATTATCTTCGGTTGATATTAGTTTAAAGCTCATTGATAAGGTTGCTTTGTTGTTTTGTTTATATTCGTAATAGCTAGTTTTGTAATATTTTACCTTTTCAATTTCTTTACCTTCAGCATTTTTTGTTTTAGTCACTTCTTTTATGTATCCTTTTTTTTCTTCTTTTATTGTTCCTCCGTTGATTGCTGTGTAATTATTAACAACTCCGGTTAATACGGCATTTATGCCGGTAAGATTTGCCGCTTGCATGTTCATTTGTCCATTTTCGTATAAATTTATATCCAATGATGAAGGCTCAATAATTTCCAAGAATGGATTATTTAAACGGCTTAATTCACTTTTAATTTCCGAAGTTAATTTATTGGAAACAGCTCTATATTTGAATGATGCATAGGATATATCAGAAACTAATACGGTTATTGTCCCTTTTTCCTGTGCTTCGTTTTTTAAAGCAACGGATTGTTTATAATTTCCTGCTCCATTAATGATGGTTTCAAAAGTGTAATAGGCTTTTCTGTATATTCCATTTTCAAGATATTGGTTAGCATCACGATACATAGGTTCATATTTTGCTATGATGTATAAATCATTTACATCTTTGTAATTGTCATCAATCGTTCTTATTTCTTCCAGCACAGTTAATGCAGCACTAAAATCTTCGCGGTTTAGTTTATCTACACCATCGGCATATTTTTTATTTAAATAATCCCCTTTGGCTTCTTCGTAGTATTCTTTGTAATAATCAGGAAAATCAAGGTCTACATTTACAAGTTTTATTTTATTATAGTATTTTTCGGCTTCAAGGTAGTTGTAAACCGCTTTTTTATAATCGGTTTGTTTGTATGCCTGGGTAAAATCTGCCAGCTTCCGGTCAAGCGTTATTTGTCCTGTTTTTCGTAACCCTAATTTGGCATCTACATTCGAATCTTTTTTCTTTACAGCCTGATAATAGTATTCAGCAGCATCTTCATATAATCCGGCTTCTTCAAATTTAACTGCTTTTTTGGTATATCTTTTTGATGCACAGCCTGCTATCACTAAAATGGCACTTAATAGGAGTAGCGTTTTTTTCATGGTTTTTGGTTTTGATTTGATAGCGAAAATTAAGCATATAATTGGAATTATAAAAATGTTTTTATTTGTAACGATTTCATATTTTAATCGTCTTTAGATAAACTTTCGTTAATTAAAATTTATGGATATGAAACCCTCATGAGCAAAAGCTCACAAAAGGAGATGAATAAATTTTGAGGGTTCCATGGTATTTGAAGTACATAAGCAAAAATTAGCAATCGTAATTACCTGAAAAACAAGATTATAAAATAAATTATATTCGAATGAAAAAAATAGTTCCCATTTTGGTTTTATTAATGCTTGCTACACCTGTTTTAATGGCACAAAATACATTAAAAGATGTTGTACGTGAATATCAACGACAGAATAGTGAATTTACCATAGCTATACCGAGCTTTATTTTAAAAATGGGCTTAGCTTATGGTGACCTGGAGGATGAAGAGCGTGAAGTTGTAAAACAAATTGATAAAATGAAAATCATAATTTCTGACAAAGGGTTTAAAAATAATGAATTTATACTTTTAGATGAAGGAATTAAAGAAGGTCGGTTTAAAGAAATCATGACTGTTTATGATTAAAAAGATAAAATACGGATGGTTTATCATCCAAAAAATGATCGTAAATCAGAGTTGTTAATGTTGGTTGAGGATGGCACTGAAAATGTAATGATATTTATGAACCTGCATGGAGAGCCCGATTTTAGCAAATTTATTTCTTTGGCGGATTGAGTTTCGATTTTTTTCAGGTTTTGGTTATTTATTTATATCCGCTGGTCCGCTCCAAGCGGCTGGACGGATTATTTTTTACCTTTTACCGGCTGGAAGCCGGCGATCCTTTTTTTAAAACTGCAACGTAAAAACAGTTTCTACACCCGGTGTCGATTTTGCCGAAATAGAACCACCATGTAAATACATAATCTGACGTGATAGACTCAATCCGATACCCGATCCCCCTGACTTTCCGTCAGGCAGGTTTTCTTTAGAAGTAAAAAATGGAATAAATATCTAGTCCATCATTTCCGATGGAATCCCTGGTCCATTGTCTTTGACTTTAATATATGCCGGACCATTAATTTGTTTTGTTTCTAAGGTTATCTGCGGATTTTTATTTTTATCTAATGCTTCAATAGCATTTTTTATCAGGTTAATCAATACCTGCTCAATGAGTTTTTCATCTGCGTTAATAGCTAAATTATAAGGATCCATTGAAACGATAAGATCAATGTCTTTTTGTTTTATATCATCTTCGAAAAGGGTTTGGATATGCTCAATTAAATCAGCCACTGGAATGATAGAAAAACTGGGCTTAGGAATTTGAGTAAGACTTTTATAGGTTTCAACAAAACCAGATAATCCGGCACTTCGTTTGCGGATGGTTTTAAGGCCTAATACAACATTTTCGATGGTTGTTTTGTCCAGCTGCTCAGATGTTTTTATTTGATTATCGGTTTGGAACATTTTTACCAGCGAACCGGATAGCAGTTTTATCGGGCTAACCGAATTCATAATTTCGTGGGTTAAAACCCGGATTAATTTTTGCCAGGCTTCTACTTCGCTCTGGTCAATCTCGGTCTTGATATTCTGAAAAGATAGCAGCTTGATGTTTTTACTCTTTATTTTGAAATTTGCTGCTTTTATCGATAATTGTAAGGTTTCGCTGTTGGTTACCAGTTTAATGAGTTTTGTTGCCCCCGGATTTAGGTTTTTGCATGTTTTTGCTAATCCCGGGAGTGTTTTATCCATATCATCAACAGATGAAATGGCCGGCCTGTTTAAAAGGTTTAATGCAGCCTTATTACAGATTTCAACTTTCCTGTCATTGTAAAAACCAATAATACCGATACCAATATGTTTGATGGTATTTTGGAAATATTGATGTTCGGTTTTTTTTTCTGAACGTACTTGAGAAATATTGTTAATGATTTCATACAACTCATTATATAACTGATTAAACGAAGGATCTAACCGCTTTTCTTTTTCAAACCCAATGGAGATATCATCATATTTAAGAGCTGTGATTAATTTTTGGATATCTCTGGTTAACTTTTGTACATACCAGATAAGATAAGCGATTTGAGCCATCCACAAAATTGTGAGAGATAAGCTTGTGATAAGCATATATTCCTGTTGCACTGACCAAAAAAATGCGGCAGAAGTTAATGCTATCAAAACCACCTGAATAATTATACTTATTTTAAAACGGCTAAAGGTCATACTTTTCAATTTTTTTGTATAATGTTGACCGGTTTATTCCCAGCTCTTTGGCTGCAGCACTTAGATTCCCCTGCTGCATTGCAATGGCTCTTTCGATAATTATTTTTTCATTTTCGTCTAAGTTCAGTGTATTTGGTGTAAAAATTTTTGCTTTTTTTTCACCGTTGGGCCAGCAATGTTCTTCCTTAATTTCTTTATTATCGCATAAAATTACAGCTTTTTCAACGGTATGTTGTAATTCTCTAATATTTCCCGGCCACGTGTGTTCTTTCATTCTTTTTAGGGCCTGTTCGGAAAATTTTAAAGGAGCTTTCTGATATTTTTCTAAATATTTTTTTAGAAAAAAATTGATAAGTAACGGAATATCATCGGTTCGCTCTCGTAATGGGGGTAACTCAATTTGTATGGTATTGATTCGGTAAAGTAAATCCTGTCGGAATTGATTCTCCTGTACCATTTTATCCAAATCCATGTTGGTAGCACAGATTAAACGAATATCCACAGGAACTGGTTTGTTTGAGCCCACCCGGTAAATTTTTTTGTTTTGTATTACTGTTAATAGCTTGGATTGTAACTCAACGGGTAAATTCCCAATTTCATCGAGAAAAAGAGTGCCCCCGGATGCTATTTCAAATCTTCCGATACGGTCTTCTTTGGCATCGGTAAAAGCGCCTTTAACCGATCCAAATAGTTCGCTTTCGAAAAGATTCTCGGATATTGCACCCAGATCAACATTTACAAATACTTCATCTGAATGGTTCGATTTGCGGTGAATTTCGCGGGCAATCACTTCTTTGCCTGTACCGTTCTCACCGGTAATTAAAATATTGGCATCCGTAGGAGCCACTTTATCAACCATTTGTAGCATATTTTGTATAACCGATGATTTTCCGATGATGTTGGAATATTTTTGATCGATACGTTCGCTCAGGTGTTTTTGCTTTTGTTCAAGATTTTGAATCCTGACTTTCGATTGCTGCAGATTGTATGCAGATAAGATGGTAGAAAGGATTTTTTCTCATCCCACGATTTTTGAATGAAATCGGCAGCTCCTTCTTTCATCGCATTCACAGCCAACTCTACATCACCATAGGCTGTGATGAGAACAATCGAAACATTCGGGTCTGTTTCTTTGATTTTTTTCATCCAGTAAATCCCCTCGTTCCCGGTATTTACGCCGGCAGAAAAGTTCATATCCAGTAAAATAAGGTCATAGCTGTGCTTTCTCAAATAATCGGGGATAAGATTTGGGTTTTTTATGGTATCGATAACCGAAAAATGCTCGGATAAAAAAAGCCTTAAGGCGATTAAAAGTTCTTGGTTATCGTCTACGAGGAGTATTTTTCCTTTTTTCATATTTAGTAATTAAATGATGCAATGATTCAATGATTCAATTTTAATGGTTTAACGTTTTTTTTGTGTAAGCTGAACTTTTTGCTTTGGTCATAATTCTTGAGATTTTATTAGCTTCAATTAATAATCTGGATAATTCCTTTTTCTCTTTTGATAAGTCGGTTTTATCGATAACTCCCAGCCAATATTCCGACTCGTCTGCTTCTTCTACAACAATGCAAATTTTTTAGTTCGTTTTTTTAGATTCACCATAAAAATACAATATATTGTTGTTATTTTAAACACATGTGTTGGATTTTGCGACACTTTGTTTTTGCTGTAAATTTTATTTTTACTGATTATCAGATTTTTATGTTTTTGGTATGGAGGTTGGTTCAGATATTCTGAGATAAAAAAATAGGAAGTTATGTTGGTACATTATATTAAAACAGCCGTAAGAAATTTTTTAAGGAACAAATCCATTACCGTAATTAAAATTTTAGGACTAGCCCTTGGATTGGCATCCATATTCTTTATTCTGATATTTATTATTCAGGAAACCAGTTATAATAAATATTTGGAAAATAGTGAAAATATTTACCGTATTATTCAGCAAAATAATGTTTATCACTGGAAAACACCAAAGTCACCCTATCTACTACACGATGAATTATTGGCCAGTTATCCCGAGGTGAAAAAAGTGGCCCGGATTTTTGACTTTCACAGCACTCAAATCGATATAAATCAAGAAACCTTTAATGCAGAGAATTATATCTGTGCCGACCAGGATTTTTTTGAAATTTTCAAACCCAACATAATTATTGGCAATATATCTGAGTTTGAAAACGACCCATACCAGGTTGCTATCTCAAAATCAACAGCACAAAAATATTTTGGTACTACAGATGTTATTAATAAGGATTTAACGGTTCTTAGTTTTGGCGAGCAAATTCAAGTAATTATTAAAGCCGTATACGAAGATTTCCCGGTAACATCAACCATTCATCCCAACTTTATCTCGCCCATTGAATTATTAATGTTAAGGATTAATGATTATATGCCGTTTACTGATAATATAGAACGAGATGTAAGTTTTTATAAAGAAAACTGGGAGCTCGAGATATTCAGAACGTATATTTTATATGATGATAAAGCAAATCCGGCTTCATTTGCAAAAATATCGGATGATATTACAGCCCGAAAATTTGAAAATCCGGAAGACAGGGCTTTTTATCTTCAACCAGTTACCGATGTTTATTTACAGTCGGAAGATATTTTAGAAAGTGATGAGAAAGGAAACCTTACATCCATTTATATTTTTTCTGCAGTAGCCTTGCTGGTTTTGTTAATAGCCAGCATTAATTATATTATTCTTTCAACATCACAAATTGTATCCCGTACCAAAGAGATTGGGGTGCGAAAAATTTTAGGGGCACAAAAAAAATCGTTATTAAAACTATTGTTTACCGAATCATTCCTTATTTCAATAGTCGCTTTTATTTTGGCTTTTATTATCATTGAACAATTCAGGCCTTTAATCAATCAGATTTTCGACAAGCAAATCATTATCCTGTTTAACTGGAAAATGATATTGGGAACACTGTTTATTTTTAGTATTGTTGTCATTGCACCGGCAGTTTATATGATATATTATTTTAACAAAATTTCTCCTATTGATATCATGCGAAAGGAGAAAATGTATACCCATCATAAATTCAATTTGAAAAAAGTGATGCTTGCTTTACAGTACATCATATTTATTGGTTTGGTTATTGGCTTAACAGGCATTTTAAATCAGTTAAGATTCGCCATGCATAGCGATTTGGGATTTAATCCTGACAATAAAATTGTCATTCCGGTTGGTGAATTGGTTAAGGTCGGAAAATTTCAAACAGCAAAACAAGAGTTGTCTAAAATAAATGATATAAAGAATATTAGTGGAGCCATGTGGTTGCCACCATCCAATAATCGCATGAGTGTTAATATGTCATTGCCGGATGAGCCTGCAGAAAAATAAATGTGGAAGGATTATTTGTGGATAAAGACTTTATTGAAACATTTAATTTGGAACTGCTTAAAGGAAATCCTTTTTCGTTTTACGGGGAAAATGCTCAGGGTAAAGTAATTATTAATGAAAAAACCCACCAATACTACAGTTTAGATGATGAGATTTGGGGTAGTGAAATCGTTGGTGTGGTAAATGATTTTAAATTCCATTCGTTTCACGAACAAACCGGGCCTATGTTCCTAGCGGTAGGCGATTATATGATACGCAATATGGTTATACATTATAAAACAAAGGACATCTCATCATTAATAGAACAGGTTAAAGAAACATTATTGGAGGTTTATCCTCAAATGCAGTTTAACCATTCCTTTTTGACCGATAATTTTGATGAATTGTACAAAGAAGAAAAAAGAATAGCCGTACTTATAAGTGTTTTCTCATTCTTAGCTATTTTTATTGCTTCTTTAGGATTACTGGGAATAACCATTTTTACCACCAAAAAGCAAACGAAAAATATTGCCATACGAAAAGTGAATGGAGCCTCCACAGCAAGTATTTTTAAATTGTTTGTCAGTGATTATATTTTATTAATCATCATTGCATTGATTATCGCCAGCCCATTGGCTTATTATCTGCTGAATCGTTGGTTACAAAATTTTGCTTATCAAACGAATCTACCCTGGTGGATGTTTATATTTGCCGGGTTACTGGCTCTTTTCTTTACATTGATTACCATTAGCTGGTATAGCATAAAAGCAGCCCGAAAAAACCCGGTAGAAAGTTTGCGATACGAATAAATTTCAGGAATAAAAATAAAAAATGAATAAAAAAAATATTTTATGTTTCTATACATAGCTGTCCTAAATATTTTTAAAATTAAAAAATACAAACGTAATTACAGGTATTTTGGACAGATTTTTACTATTATTAAAAACGAATCCCCCCATTTAAATAAAATCCCTTGTTTATATTTGG
>JAYEKP010000025.1:0-5428 GCA_034661075.1 Bacteroidota bacterium | reverse complement strand
ATATACCGCTAATGCTTCATATGCCCATCGAGCAGTTATTATTTCTCCATAAAACGGAATATCTCGCGGATTAGAAATATTAGGATTTAGTTTTTCAAATTTTACAATTATACCGCTTAATATAAGTTGGGGAATAATTAAAAACGGAATTAATATGTAAATGGTTATCACTGTTTTAAAACTATCAGAAATTACTAAACCCATCATATTGGAAAAACACCATACACTAAAAAGCACCAACCAGTATTCAAAATACATCCCTTTTATTTCCATAATTGAATTGCCAATAATTACAAACATTAAAGCCTGAATGGCCGATAATGTAAACTGAATAGCAATTTTGGAAAACAAGTAACTACCCCAGCTTAAATTAAGAAATGCTTCCCTTTTTAATATCTTGCGATCTTTAATAATTTCTTCGGCACTTACCGTTAGTCCAATAAATAAACCAACGATAACGGCCATAAAAATATATACGGGTAAATTGCTGTTCTCTATTAAACTATAACCAATTTCGTTGCTAATATTTATGTTGTAGTATTTAATGATATAAGCAAGTAAAAAGGTTAGTAGAGGAGCTTCCAGCAAATTTATAATTAAGTATTGTGTATTGGATAACTTTGAAAGAACATCACGTTTTACGAACACCAAAAATTGTTTGAAGCGATTGGGTGTTTTGAATAAAATTTCAGGTACTTTTCTTTTTTGTGGGTTAGGAAGGTTGGATAATGTACCTATTTTTTGATTATGTTCAACATTATTTTTTTCTTTTTCAAAATTTTCTCTCCATTCAGCGGGTGATATTTTACGTTCATTGGTAAAATTGCCATATTCATCGACAACCTTCGTTTCAATAATATTAAATATTTGTTCCGGATTTACATTACCGCAACAATGGCATTCACTTTCGCTCCAGTTTGCATGCTGGATACTGGATTTAAAATAAATAATCGAATCAATAGGGTCTCCATCGTAAATTAAGTACCCTCCGTTATCAAGTATTAATAATTTATCGAACATTTTAAAAATATCCGATGAGGGTTGATGAATTACTACGAAAACGAGTTTCCCTTTTAGTGTTAATTCTTTAAGCAGGTCGAGAATATTCTCTGAGTCGCGGGAAGATAACCCTGAGGTAGGTTCATCCAAAAAAAGTACAGCCGGTTCCCGTATTAATTCTAGTGCAATATTTAGTCGTTTACGTTGGCCTCCACTAATTTTTTTATTTAATGGTGTTCCTACTTCAATATCACGAATCTCATATAGTCCTAAATTTTCAAGTACGTCGAATACTGCTTCCTGAATTTGTTCTTCAGTATAATTATCAAAACATAATTTAGCATTATAATATAAATTCTGATAAACGGTTAATTCCTCTATAAGCAAATCATCTTGTGAAACATGCCCAATTAACCCTTCAATTTCTTCTTCTTCTGTATGAATATTAATTCCATTGATCAGGACTTTCCCTTCGGTAGGTGTAGAAGTTCCGTTAAGCACATTTAGCAGGGTTGATTTTCCAGCACCACTGGCTCCCATAATTCCTACCAAATGCCCTGATTCTTCTGTGAAATTTAAGGTATGTAATCCTATGGCTCCAGATTTAAAACGGTATTTTATCCCTTTGGCTTCAAATAAAATTCTTGTTTTAATTCGGTCAATATTAAATTGACTAATGATATCGCCATAATAAATAGGACGTATTTTGGGATTACGAATCGAAGCTCCGTTGTTTAATACATAAACTTTTTCTTGCTCGAGAAGTTGTCCGTTAAGATATAATTCGCTTTCGCCAATGTATTTAATGTAATACATATTGGCTGATGAAACTTCCAGAACCCTTAACTGTCCTTCAAGCGAAGGATGTTCCATATGAAAAACCTTATCGTGCGAAAAGTTTTTGTTATGGTCAATTATCAGAAGTTTTTTGGTATCTGGCAATCTGTCGGCACCAAAGAATACATAGTCTTCAATTTCCTTGTATTCCTCTTGTTGAATATGAAAACTATCAGCAACAGTAGTAACAAAAGCCATCTCCTGCTCGGTAATTTCTCTACCCGATTTCACAAATTCTAATAGCTGTACTAAAACAACATGTTTTTGCCTTTGGGTTAACTCTTCATTGATTTGTGTACAGATTTTTAAAACCCTTACCGAGCTCGAAGCGGTTCGTTTTTTACGCTTGCTTTTTTCGCTAAGTTTCTGTTGATGTATTTTATAATAGTCATCAAAAACTTTTAAATAAGTTTTTACCGTTTCCTGATTTAATTGTCGTTTTAAGAAATATTCTACAATAGACCTACGCTCTTTTGCATCGCTTGAGGGATGTGCAATAATTGCAAAAAGTTGCATTAATGCTTTTAATATTTGCTCGCTCATAGGTTATTTTTAATGTCCTGTAACGGTTGATGTATACGAAAATACGATTATTTTTCTTTAAAACCAATTAACATTAAAACTTCGTCATTTAAGGGTTTCTCGCTTTTAAGTTCAATTTCAATGATACAATCAATGGTTGAAGAAAAAGTGAAGTCCCAGTAAGGAGTATATTGGAACTCTTTATTGCAAAAAAGCAAATTCTTTTCGGTATCAAAAACAGAAAAGATCAGTGGGTAATTTTTATTATCTGAATATGCTATCACTCTATAGTAGCTTCCTCCATAGAATGTAGTATAAAATTTTGCTTTATTGTTCTCGTTGAGCCGCGTTTTATATTCCTGTCCATTAGATACATATCCCGCATTTAATAATTGATCGCATTTTGTAATACTTACATTTTCCTGACTGAATAGTGCGGTTGATGATAGCAGAAAGAACATGAATATTAAATAAAAATTATTGGATGCTATTTTCATTTTATTGAACGATTTTATTTCTTATAGATGCAATTTTATTTGCAATGGTTCGTAAGTGATATTCAGAAATGATAATATTGGATGTACTCTTTATTTCCGTTAATTTTTTATCGGGATGTATAACCGGTGGCTCGTAAGTGTAGCTATAAATAATACCGTCAAATTCGTAAGCCAGATCAACCAATGAGTCAATAATATCTGTAAAATTAGGTGATTTATAATAGTAAGGAGATAAGATTTCAATTAGATTATCTAAAGGATGTTTTTGTTCGCCCAGCCTGTTTATGATTTGTCTATTTTTAGTATCTATGGCATTTTGCGATAAAATATATAAACTTTCAATCCATCCGCCAGCAATAATTAGAGCTCCAATATCTTTTCGATTATTTTGTTTTAGATAAATATCAAATTGTTTATAGGTATTGGTTAAAAAATGCAATAACGAATCCTGGTTGTCAATATTATTTTCAATGCGTTCAATAATTGAGGTTTGTAAGGCATTATGAATCCCTAATTCCTGGCTTAATTTTTTCACAACCGTAAAATAGGATATTACATCCGGTACCTGGTCGTATATGTTTAAATAGCCTAAATCGGTTCCATAAACACCAATATTTAATGCTTTTGTAAAATTTGTTGAATACGACGAAACACGATCGGCCGGGTTAAGTAATGACTTATTAAAATTAATATTGCTTTTTTTGATTGAATAAGTTGCCTGATAAGGTGATGGTAGCGTAAAAAGGGTATTATTATATTTTATTAAAATAGTGGTTGTATCAATTTCTCTTACAGGCTGTTTTATTTCTGGTTTTTTTTCCTTGTTTGTATTGCATGAAAATAAAATAATGGCTAAAAAAAATGAGAATGATATAATTCTTTGTAAAAGGAATTTATGTAGAATCATAGAAAACAAACTTTTATTTAAAGCATATAAATAATCATCAAATATCAAATATACTAAGATTCGTGTGATACTTACAACTATTGTATATTTATTTTGTTTAAATGAGCAAAAAAATTGATAAACCATTTTATTTAACGGATAATCATCTTGAGTATATGAATAACGGAAATTCATTTTTTAAAAGAAAAAGAAATGACAATTTGTTAAATTAGATGTAATTTTGTCCTCCTCAAAAATGAAATGGGTGAAAACTTCTGTTAAATATAAGGAAATATGGAAAATTGCCTATCCAATTATTTTGGGTAGTATTGTCTAAAATATTATAAGCGTTACCGATACTGTATTTTTGGGTAGAGTTGGAGAAATAGAACTTGGTGCAGCTGCTATTGGTGGAGTATTCTATCTTACGTTAATTATGTTAGGTTTTGGATTCTCCATTGGTTCACAAATTATTGTAGCCCGGCGTTTTGGAGAAAATAACAATAAACAGATTGGCGTAGTAATTGAACATTCGCATTACTTCCTCATAGTATTGGCAATACTTATTATATCTGTAATGCAATGGGCTATGAAGCCAATTTTCGAGGCTGTTTTAGAATCCGACGATATTCAGACAGCAAGTGTTAGCTATTTTCAATATCGAATTTTTGGGTTGTTTTTTGCGTTTATAAATTATGGATTTAGAGCTTTTTATATTGGAATTGCACGTACACGAATTATTACCTGGACAACCGTTTTTATGGCTATTACCAATGTGTTTTTCGATTATGCTTTAATTTTTGGGAATTTCGGTTTTCCTGCATTAGGAATTTCGGGTGCAGCAATAGCTTCAGTTATTGCCGAGGTGTCCGCCATGATATTTTTTATCTTTTTTACCTTAAAATTTGTTGATTTAAAGTTTTTTAATCTGTTTAGATTTAAAAAGTTTGATTTTGCCATATTAAAACGAATATTTACCGTTGCGTTTCCCATGATGATGCAGAATTTTATTTCGTTTACCGGTTGGTTTTTCTTTTTTCTTTTTGTGGAAAAAATGGGCGAGCGTCCTTTAGCCATTTCCAATGTAATTCGGAGTATTTATGTAGTGATGCTGATTCCTATCTGGGGTTTTACTTCTGCAACCAATACATTAGTTAGTTTTTTAATTGGCCGCGAACGTAAAGACGAGGTAATACCTTTAATTTTAAAAATCCTTAAAATTTGTATTGGTGGTGTTACCGGCCTTGTTTTATTAAATATGTTATTTCCTGAGGTTGTTTTATCTATTTATACGAATAATCAAATCCTTATACAGGAAGCGCTGCCCACATTGTATGTCGTTAGCATTGCCGCGTTGTTTTTAACCGTTGGATTTGTAATTTTTAGTGGTGTTTCCGGTACCGGAATGACCAAAGTGTCTTTTCTAATTGAAACCTCTGTAATCGTTTTTTATGTTTTGTATACGTACATAATGGTAAATATAAAGTCTCCGAAAATTGAATTCGTTTGGACCGTAGAAATTTTTTATGGTAGTATAATTGCTATCATTTCATTTTTGTACTGTATTAGCCCCTTAAATCATCGGACAGAAATATAGATTAAAATCTGTACTTTTATAACGATGAAAAAAAGAACATTTACAAAAGAAGAGAAGCTCAAAATTATAAAAGAAGCTTCAGAAAACGGT
>JAYEKP010000024.1:0-5456 GCA_034661075.1 Bacteroidota bacterium | reverse complement strand
GAAAACTCCGCTTTAGAAGAATATCAAAAAGCATTGTTATTATACAGAGAAATAGAAAATGATCAGGGAATTGCTCAATGTTTAAATAATATAGGCATGATATTCAGATTGAAAGGAAACTATGCCCTTGCCATCGAATATTTAGAAAAATCATTAGAATTAAAATATTTATTACATAATGAACCTGGTATAGCTAATACTTTGGGTAATATCGGACATGTTTATGCTTCGGCAGGAGATTATGATAAAGCACTTGACTATTATAACAAGATGCTAGAAAAATGGCTTGAAATGGATAATGTTAATGGTATTTCCGAAGCATACAATTATTTAGGAGAAGTTTATCTTCGAATGGACAAACCCAATAAAGCTATTGATGTTTTGCTTAAGGGAAATAAAATTGCTTCCCGAAACAAGCTTAAACAGCGCCTTATTGATAATTATAAACTTTTATCTAATGCATATGAACAAGGAGATAATTACGAAACAGCATTAATATACTTTAAAAAATATAATGTAAATAAAGATTCATTATATGAAAATTTAATCAATCAGCGAATTTCTGAATATATAACACGCTATGAAAAATTAAGAGCTGAAAATGTACTAATTGATCAGGAAAGGAAAATTTTAGAACAACGATTCCAGATCATTATTACCTTAGGAATTCTTGTCGTGTTTATTGTGTTCTTATTCTTTTTATATCAGCAAAATAAAACCATTCGTAGTAAAAGCAGAAGGATTCAAAAAATTAATAAGGAACTCGATTTTCGAATGCAACAAAGAACATTAGAATTACAACTAGCTCGGTTTTCTATTGATTTGGCCTTTGATGCAATTATTTGGATGAAGAAAAATGGGAAAATAATTTATGTTAATCAGTCGGCTTGTGATATGTTATCATATAAAAAAGAAGAGCTGGAAGAAAAATATATTTTTGATATTGTTTACGAATTTACGGATGATGTTTGGAATGATTACTGGAATCAGCTAAAACAAAAACAATCATTGATTATTCAACTAAATTATCAAACAAAAAGAGGAAATGAAATTCCTGTTGAAGTAGCCTTTAATTTCCGTGAATTTGAGGGACAGGAATATAATTTTACTTTTAGCAGGAATATTGTTGACCGAAAAATTGCAGAAGAGAAACTTAAAAAGGCAAAAGAGAGAGCAGAGCGCTCTGATCAATTAAAGTCCGCATTTTTAGCTAATATGTCACGTGAAATTCGTACACCCATGAATGCTATTAATGGGTTTTTAAGTTTATTATCTGACGATGATGTATCCACAAATCAAAAAAAAGAAATTATTGAGTTAGCCCGTTCAAGCAGCAATGATCTTATTAATATTATTAATGATATTATAGATATATCTAAAATTGAAGCGGATGAGCTAACCATTGAAAAAGCACTGTATTATGTAAATGAAATTTTTCAGGAAATTTATGATTATTATTTAAAAGATTTGAGTTATCTACATAAAAATAAAGTACAATTAAAATTGGAAAAAGATGAGTCAAATGTTGAAGATAAGATTGCTCTTTATACAGATAAGTCAAGATTTAAGCAGGTTATGAATAACCTTATAAGCAATGCTATTAAATTTACCGATGAGGGTGAAATTGTTTTTGGATATCAACGGATTACTTCTGGAGGAAGAAAGCTCCTGAAATTTTTTGTTAAAGATACTGGAATTGGTATTCCAGAGGAAAGTCAGGAATATATTTTTAATCGTTTCAGTAAACTCGACGATAAACGAAAAAAAACCTATAAAGGCACCGGATTAGGGTTAGCCATTTCCAAAAAACTGGTTCAAATGTTAGGAGGAAAGATTGGTGTTCAATCGAAAATAAATAAAGGATCAGAATTTTATTTTACTTTACCCTACAAAGTTCTTGATAGTAAAGAAACCAACCTTTTATATGTTCTGAAAACCAAAGTTGAAGTTGATTGGAGGAATAAAGTAATTCTGGTGGTAGAGGACATACCCTCTAATTATTTACTTATAGAAAATTATTTAAAATCAACAAAAGTTCAAATATTTTGGGCAAAATCAGGAAAAGAGGCCATTGATATTTTTAAAGAAACAGAACATTTCGATTTGGTATTGATGGATATTCAGTTACCTGGAATTAATGGTTACGAAGTTACAAAACTAATAAAGGCATATAACCAAACTGTTCCTGTCATTGCACAAACGGCTTATGCGCTATCGGGTGAAAAAGAACATAGCCTTAAAGAGGGTTGCGACGATTATATTGCCAAACCGTTTAAAAAAGAAACGTTAATTGAAGTATTAAGCAAACACATTTAAAAGACTCACTAATAATATTTTAGTTGTATCCGTTTAAAGCTTTTTTTCGAAGTACAATTTTTTCTTTATCAGATAACTTTTTTTCAGATTTTAAAATTGGTTTTTCCCATGCTCCATACATCGGATTTGGTAGTACAATAAACTTTTCTCCAAATAAATCTTTGTTTTTTTTTACTACGTTAAATCCAAAGTTGTTTGAGCGTTCTTCGAAAATTTCAGAAAAATCTCCCAGGTTGTCTCCAATTAAAAGTATTATTTCGTAATTATTCGCTACTATTTGTCTGCGTAATTTTTTGCTGCTGGTATTTGTTTTTAAAAGCAAATGCATACTATCGGCAAAAGCGAAATTTTCTTTTTGTAAGTTTTTAAGGGTAACCTCAAAATCATCTACGTTACGATTCGAGATATAAAAAACTTCAACATTTTTTGATTGAGCAAAATGAGAAAATTCAACAGCACCCGGTAAGGCTTTTGCAGAAGCTTTTGCGGTCCAATCCATCCATCGTTCTGTGGTATATCCATTTCCTGTGTGAACACAATTCGCCTCAAATAGGCTGTTATCAAGCATGGTTTCATCAATATCAACAATAACCGCTTTTTTATTTTCTGATAATTGTTTTGCTAATTCTTCCTCAATCCGGTATTTTGCCCAGTTAAAACTTTGATAATACAGCGCTTTCATCTCGGCTGATTTTTGATACCATAGCACCGACATGATTAAATGATCTTGCGTATTTTGCGGTTCTTTTGGCGTATTACATGATAGGGAAAAGAGAGAAAGAATAAAGACGCTGACGAATATATTTTTCATGAGCTAAAAATTTTTATATTTTTAAAAGATAAAGGTAATGAATATATTTTTTGGAATAAAAAATTTATTTGCTTGTAACTTTTTATTTCCTTAAACGTCATACAAACGAATTAGAGTAAAAATGGAATGACTGTAGAGCAATATAATAAAAGTGTAGACTTGTATTCTGATGCTGTATATCGGTTTATGTTAAAAAAATATTAACCAAACCGATGAAGCAAAGGATATTGTACAGGATACTTTTGAGAAATTGTGGGTAAGAGCATCCGATGTGTCGTTTGAAAAGGTAAAATCTTATTTGTTTTCTACAGCATTCCATACCATGATTGATAAAATCAGGAAAAATAAACGAATTTCATCGGTAGATGAATACGGGAGTATAGACCCCCTGCATAATGAGCATTATACTGATTTAGGAGAAATCTTAAACGAAGCTATAAAGCAGTTGCCCGACGTGCAACGTTCAGTAATTTTACTGAAAGATTACGAAGGATATGCTTACCAGGAAATTGCAGATATTACAGGTTTATCCGAGTCGCAGGTTAAAGTTTATATTTATCGTGGAAGATTGGCCTTGAAGAAATATATTGGCAGCATGGAAGTTTTAATTTAAGGGATGAGTCAATGACTGAAATTAACAGACATAATTACGAAATCTTTTTTATAGATTACCTGGATGGCAACTTATCACCATTGCAGGAGAAACGATTATGGTCATTTTTAAAAGAAAATCCCGATTTAAAAGACGAGTTAGAAAATTTCGAACCTGTTGAAATACCTAGTGAAAAACAACCATTTCCTGAAAAACAGCAATTAAAAAAAACGGTTTTATTAAATCATGCCAATAGCTCAATTTTTGATGAGCTTTGTATTCGTTATATCGAAGGTGATCTGAGTTTGAAGGAAAAAGTTGCATTAAACGAATACATGAACAATAATTCGGAAAAATCCAGGGATTTCAAAATATTTCAACAAACGAAAATTGAAGCGAATCCATCGATTTTATTCCCGGATAAAGAGAAGTTAAAAAAATCAGCTATGGTTTTCGCGCTGAAAAGATTATATCCTTATATCGCTGTTGCTGCCTCCATATTATTGCTTATTGCAGTATATCTTTTGGTGCCACAAAAAAACAGTGAACCTTATTCCGACAGGATTGCTGTTTTCGAAACCAACCCTGCGCAGGAAAATTTTAAAATACTGGAATTAACCGAAGAGACAGCATCGACTAATATTTCGCCTCCGTTGGCAAAAGTGGAAAAACACCCATTATCTATTAAAAAAAAGGAAGATCAATCAATACAATCTGCAGACGATATAGATAAAGAGCGTTTTAGGGTAGCTGCTATTGAATCACTTCCAATTCATCCAATTAAACAAGAAGAAAGTACTTTAAAACTTGCAAAAGTAAAACCAGGAATTACAAATAACACAGTAGATTATTTCTATGTTCAACATAACCAGGAACCTGAGTATACAAACTTAACTTCGTTTTTAGTCGAATCTGTAAGTGAAAGATTGATGGAGGCCCCTAAAAACGAAAACAAAAAATTTGAATTGTTTGATTTGACTCGTTGGAGTGTTAAGGGAGTTAATTGGATAATCGGTAGTAATATAACATTAGAAAAACAATATAACAAAGATGGAGAAGCTGAAAAAATTAATTTCAACTCAAAGCTTATCGTCTTTTCTACACCTATTCGTGAAAAATAAAAATTTGCTGTAACAAATTTTAGTACTTGTCCGTCTTACGGATGAAATTAATCATGAAGAAAAAACAATTAAAAATTTAATATGATGAAACAAGCATGATTAAAATAATTATTAAACACACACGATAATGATTATTTTAATTATGCGGTTCCATATGACCTTTAAAAACAAAAAATAATCATATGAAAAAAAGTGTATTATTATTAGTGATTTTAATATTTACATTAGGTGTTGTAGCACAGGAAAACAAAACCGATGTGGATACCATGAAAAAAGAACTTAATGAAAAGAAAGCAGATACCACCAAAATTCTGTTAAAGCGAAAAACCGTAAAAATTATCGAAGACGAAGATGAGGGCGAAACTCAAATTTATGTAAAAAGACATGACAGAGATGATTGGGAATTTTTAGGAGATGATAATAGTCGTTATAGTTCCAGTCGATTCAGAGGTTCGTGGTCTGGGTTTTCTATGGGATTAAGCAATTTTGTGGATAAGGATTTTTCTATCAGCCGTTCGGGCGATAATGAATTTATGGACTTGAATACGGGCAAATCATGGAACATGAATATCAATTTTGCTCAGTATAGTATCAATTTGGTTAATAACAAGTTTGG
>JAYEKP010000023.1:0-5549 GCA_034661075.1 Bacteroidota bacterium | reverse complement strand
ACAATCCGGTCAAAGTAGCAATAATCTGGGAAATTGCTAAATATAAACTTGTACTTTCAAAATTAATATTGATTAATATGTTTAATAGTTTCATAATTAAATATTTACTTGTTTTTTGTCATATTAATACAGCATAATTTAACAATTCACCCAATTAAAAAATATATTTGTAAACCATTTACCCCAAGAACCAATTTTGCTCCATGAGTTTATGAATTAGAAAATAAGAAATGCAAAGGTTTATACCCGAGAATAAATAATTGTAGAAAACTCTTATTCTTTGAAATTTCCTCCGGAAAAGGATTCCCAGGTTAGGAATAAATATACAAATCAGCATGATCACAAAAAACAGGCTGCTCAGTTGGTATTCAATATCGTTGGGCCCGAAAAATATAAATATGTAAGCACAAATAAGCAATACGGCCAAATAGATGAGGTATGTAATTTTGAGGCTCAGGGTGGAGATCTTGCGTTTGAAATTGATCATGAATGGTTTTACCACAATAAATGCGAGCAGGTAGATTGTTAAAAAAACAATCATCATTAAAAAATGGAAAAACTTAATGATTACACCATCCATAGTTAAAGAGAATATTTTTTAAAAATAAGTAAATCTCGAAAGAAAAACAAAAAGCCGGAAAAATCCGGCTTTAAGTAAAAGTATAGTTAAACATTTATTGATCATCTTTTAGCCATTTATCGAGCCAGCTAAAAAATTCTCGCTGCCACAATATACCATTCTGTGGACGAAGTACCCAGTGATTTTCGTTAGGAAAAAATAAAAATTTACTGGGTATACCTCTAAGTTGTGCTGCATTAAAGGCGCTCATTCCCTGGGTATATGCAATGCGAAAATCTTTTTCGCCATGAACCACCATAATGGGGGTATCCCATTGGTCAACAAATTTGTGTGGCGAGTTATCATATGTTTTTTTATTGGATTTATCCCAGTAGGGCCCTCCATAATCCCAGTTCACAAAAAACATCTCTTCGGTTTCGAGGTACATGGATTCGAAGTTGAATATTCCATCGTGTGCAATAAATGCATCGAAACGGCCGTCGTGATTTCCTGCAATCCAGAATACGGAAAACCCTCCATAGCTGGCCCCTACAGCTCCCAGGTTATTTTCGTCAACAAAAGGCTCTTTGGCTAAGGCATCCATAGCGCTAAAATAATCTTTCATATTTTGTCCGCCATAGTCGCCTGAGATTTGCTCGTTCCATTCCTGTCCAAACGAGGGTAGTCCTCGTCGGTTGGGTGCAACAATAATGTAATCGTTAGCAGCCATCATCTGGAAATTCCATCGATACGAGAAAAACTGGCTTACTGAACTTTGTGGGCCACCCTGGCAGTATAATAGGGTTGGATATTTTTTCTCAGGATCAAAATTAGGTGGATAAATTACCCAAACCAACATGTTTTTATTGTCGGTAGTTTTAATCCATCGTTCTTCTACATCGCCAAATTTTAGCTGGTCGAGGAGATTTTTATTTACAAAAGAAAGTTGGTTTTCTTCTCCTGTTTTAGGGTTGATGGCAAAAATTTCGGTAGGCATCGACATGCTCTGTTTGGTTCCAATCAGCCTCTCTTTCCCAGGAATTACAGATAGGTAGTTATGTATACCTTCGGTAATTTGTTTTATCTCTCCATTATCAATATTCAGGTTATAAATCTGGAATCGTGCATGATAGTCGCTGGTAAAGTAGATGGATTTACTGTCCTCGGTCCAAACCAGGCTATGTACATTTTGATCGAAATTAGCGGTGTAATCTTTGCGTTCGCCGGTTGCAAAATCTAAAATAAATAAACGATTTTGGTCCGCTTCATATCCGTCTCTTTCCATGCTTTCCCAGGCAATCATTTCGCCATTAGGCGAATAAACAGGATTTTGGTCATATCCCATCAATCCGCCGGTTAAATTAATCGTTTTCTTGGTATCCAAATCATACACGTAAATTTCAGAATTGGTAGAAAGAGCATATTCTTTACCCGTCATTTTTTTGCAGGTATAAGCTACCTTTTTGCTATCCGGGCTCCAGGTAATTTGTTCCATTCCTCCAAAGGGCTCCATGGGCGAGTCATAACGTTCGCCTTCCATAATATCTGTTGCATTTGTGATGGATGTTCCGTCATAGTCAGCAACAAATATATGGCTGTAGGTATAGTCGTGCCATTTATCCCAGTGGCGGTACATTAAATCGGTTTCAATTCTTGCTTCTGCTTTTGGCAGGTCGGGATGTAAATCATTTACAGTTTGATCCAGTTTTACATCTTTAATAAAAATAATCTTTTGCTGATCGGGTGAATACTTAAATCCATTGATTCCTCCTTCAATAGAAGAAATTTGTTCACGGCTTGTTCCGTCAGGGTTCATTTCCCAAAGTTGTAAGCTCCCATCTTCAGTACTTAAAAAACCTATTTTTTTACCGTCGGGCCGCCATTGAGGGGAATATTCGCCAGATTTGGTATTGGTAATATTTGTGGCTTCGCCACCTTCGGCAGACATGGTAAATATCTCGCTATTACCGCTGTTTTGGCCTACGTTATAAAAGGAAACGCCAAAAGCAATAGTTTTTTGATCGGGGGATAACTGAACACTACCCACTCGTCCGAATGACCATAAAACTTCAGGAGTCATTATTTCGGATGAGAGTTGAAGTGTATCTACAGGATTCCCGATTTTTGTTTTTACGTTTTTTTCACCAGAGCAGGAAATGATCAGTGTTATTAGGATTAATCCTGCTGTTAATTTTAATTTATGCATGATGTTTAAATTATAGGGTTTAATTTTCAATGGTTTTTACAAAAGATTCTTTAATTTTATTTTCCAACTCATCGGCTAGTTCAGGATTATCTTTAAGGAGTTGTTTAACGGCTTCGCGGCCCTGTCCCAGTTTTGTTTCTCCATAGCTAAACCACGAGCCACTTTTTTTTACAATATTTTGTTCAACACTAAGGTCAACAATTTCGCCTACTTTTGAAATACCTTCTCCGTAAACAATATCAAACTCAGCTTTTTTAAAGGGTGGTGCCAGTTTGTTTTTAACAATTTTAACACGGGTTCTGTTTCCCGAAACATCTTCACCCTCTTTGATCTGGCCTATTTTCCGGATATCTATACGTACGGTAGCATAAAATTTAAGGGCATTACCACCGGTTGTGGTTTCCGGGTTACCAAACATAACGCCAATTTTCTCACGCAGCTGGTTAATAAATATGCAGCAGGTATTGGTTCGATTAATATTGGCTGTAAGTTTTCGTAATGCTTGTGACATAAGCCGTGCCTGAAGCCCCATTCTTGAATCACCCATTTCACCTTCAATTTCTGCTTTTGGTGTAAGGGCAGCCACCGAGTCAATTACAATAACATCAATGGCTCCTGAGCGAATCAGATGATCGGCTATCTCTAAAGCCTGTTCTCCATTGTCGGGTTGTGAGATTAAAAGATTTTCTACGTCTACTCCTAACTTTTCGGCATAAAAACGGTCAAATGCATGCTCTGCATCAATAATGGCAGCAATACCGCCTTTTTTTTGTGCTTCGGCAACAGCATGTATAGCCAGGGTTGTTTTACCCGATGATTCAGGCCCGTAAATTTCAATTACTCTGCCACGCGGAAACCCGCCTACACCCAAAGCCATGTCAAGAGATATCGATCCTGATGAAATAGATGGCACATCAGTAATCGCTTTATCGCCCATTTTCATGATAGCACCTTTGCCATAATCTTTATCAATTTTGTCTAGGGTTAATTGTAGCGCTTTTAGTTTTTCCTTGTTAATATCTGTTTCTTTCTTTTCTTTTGCCATAATATATTTTTTTCTTTCGTAATTAAATGTTTAATGTTGTAAATATTTGGTTGGTGTGGTCTTTGGTTTTTACTTTTTCAAAAATTTTTTCTATCGTCTGATCTTCAGCAATAATGTAAGTTTTTCGCAGAACACCTTCATATGTTTTTCCATACATTTTTTTTCTCTCCCCAGGCATTGTATTGATTTAATATCTTTTTCTCGGGGTATGATATTAATCTAAAAGGTAAATCATGTTTGTCGATAAATTTTTGATGAGAAATTTCATCATCCGGACTCACTCCAATAACATCCATTCCTTTATTTAAAAAGTCACTATAGTTGTCACGTAAATTACATGTTTCGCTGGTACAGCCAGGTGTATTATCTTTGGGATAAAAGTAAAGAACAAGTTTTTTCCCTTTATACTGATCTAAATTTATTTCTTCGCCTTTTTGATCAATACCTTTAAACATTGGAGCTTTATCTCCTTCTTTCAATATTGCCATAGCTATTCTGTTTATGATTTGTAAAATTAAAAAATAACATGAATAACAACATCATGTTTCATCGGATTGTTTTGATTTTTTATGAATTTAATTTACACTTTCAATTTACTATATTTTAAAAAATTAAAAAAGTAAATGGTGTTTTTTTTTCACCCCAAGGGCAGGAATATTAAATTTGTACTAATTAATTAATACGATGTAAAATAATGATGATTAAATGCAGGGTATATTGTTTTACTTTAAGTTTTATTTTGTTTGTTTTTACGCTAAATGCGCAAGAACAAAGTGGATCTTCTGAATTAAATGAATTAAAAACGGCATATATTAATTTAAAGCAGGGCAATTATTTCGATGCTTATAATTATTTTAAGCAAATGCTTGAAATGTATCCCAAAGATCCTACGTATAATTATTATGCCGGAATTTGTTTGTTGCATATTGATCATCACCCGGAAAAAGCACTTCGTGCTTTAAGATATGCATCAACACAGGATGTTCCCGATGATGTATATTTTTATTTAGGATTAGCATACCATCGAAATTATCAATTTAAGGAGGCGTTAGAAAATTATTCTTGGTTTCAGGAAAAAGCCAACAAAAAACAGATTAACGATTATAACTTAGAGAACTATCTCTCCATGGCTCAAAATGGGTTGTATTTAATTAAATATGGGAGAAATCTTTCCGTATACAGCCAGGAAAATATTGCAAAAGATGCGTTTTATAAACAATATCAATTTAATGATTTGGATGGAAAGTTTATTGACAGGGATGTTTTTTTTGATTCGGAAAAAGATTCTTTAGCTGAAAATACGGTGCTTTTTGTACCCAACGAAATGGAACGAAATGAAGTGTTATTTTTTGCTGCTAAGCATAATATCCGTGGCGATTACGATATTTACCGGATTACAAAATTGTCGGATACAAGCTGGAGTAAACCTGTAAATTTAGGGGATGTTATTAATACTCCGTTTGATGAAAATTATCCATTTATACATTCCGATGGATCAACTTTATATTTTGCTTCGAAAGGGCATTACAGCATGGGTGGATATGATATATATAAAAGCTCATGGGACTGGGGCCAACAATCCTGGAGCGAACCGGAGAATCTTGGATTCCCCATAAATTCACCCTTTGATGATATATTATTTGTCCCATCAGCCAATAATAAGTTGGCAATGTTGAGCTCTAACAGAAACTGTAAAAGGAATGAATATATGGTCTATAAATTTGATCCTGATTATTACT
>JAYEKP010000022.1:0-5559 GCA_034661075.1 Bacteroidota bacterium | reverse complement strand
AAATTTTTGAAAAACAAATTATTACTTTTTTCTTTCCGGCATAAAACTCCCTTTAATTAATCGAAAATTGACTATATTTGAGTTACTATTGAAAAATAAAAACAGTTTTTAGACAGACTGCCGTTAGCAACAATTAATAAATCGTTTGAGCAGAAACAATTAAAGGAGCAATATGAGTTAAGGGGTGATATTTATTCAGCTACCGGAACCTGGGAGTATGCTGAGAGTGATTATTCTATGTATTTAGATATTGATCCTTTTAATGGAGATATTTATGCCAAAAAAGGATATGCCCGATTAAAAACAGGAGATAAAGAAGGTGCTTGTTATGACTGGGAAAAAGGGAAACGCTATGGAAGCATTGAAGCTATCAAATATTGGCAACAATATTGTTCATAATTTAAAATCCGTAAATCATAAATCCTCCATCAACACTGATGCACTGTCCAGTAATATAAGCAGCAGCAGGCATGCATAAAAAAGCTACGGTAGCGGCAACATCTTTGGGTTCTCCGATTTTTTGCAAGGGGGTCCGGCTAATTACTTCATGATAATAATCTTTATTTTTTAAGACTGTTTCAGCCAGCGGAGTTTTAATATACCAGGGAGCTACAGCGTTTACTCTTATTCCATCAGCAGCCCATTCACCTGCCAAATTTTTGGTTAATTGGTTCATTGCAGCTTTTGTCATGCCATAAATAGACCCTGTGCGCAGATGCGTTTGTCCGGCAACCGAGGCAATATTGACAATATTGCCCTGTTTTGATTTTGTTAACAAAGGGTAGACTTTCCGGCTAAGCTCAAATGCAGATCTAAGGTTCGTATGAATGATTTTTTCATATTCTTCGTACGAATAATCAATGGTTTTTTTGCGGATATTCATTCCTGCATTATTCACAAGGATATCCAGCATTCCCCATTGCTGTTTAATGGTTTCAATAGTTTTTTCAATATCCTTTAACTGACTAATATCAGCTTGTATAAAACTGATTTTTCCTTTGGGCTTGATCTCCTTTTTTAATTTTTCATAATTGTTTTCATTTCGAGCTACAACGGTAACATGTGCACCAAGTTCGATAAATTCTTTAGCGATGGATGCTCCAATACCTTTTGTCCCTCCGGTAATAAGTGCTTTTTTGTTGTTTAGATTCCATCGGTTATTCATGTGCGTTTATTTTTTTTGTGGGACGATAGAAATACATTTTACCATCAACCACAGTGTTAATATCTAGTGTGCTTATGCCAACTTTCCTGCCCCGAGAATTGTGTGTTTTGATGAGCAATCTCATACACGCCTTTCTGTTTGACTTTATAGACAATGGCCGTGTGTTATTCCATTGTTTCAGTATAATGTGTATTTTCTTTTTTATATTTTATCACAACGTTTTCGAATTGGATGATATCACCCGGAAAAATCACATCTTTTTTAGGGTCAACAGCATTTCCGTAAACAAATGATCTGTCCCAATCAGCATCAACTTTTTGTAATGCCTGATTAGCTAAATCCCAACATTCGCCCCGGTCAACCTGAGTTCCAATTACCGATTGTACATAATGAATCATTTTCTGATTAAGCTCAGGGATATTATGTTGCGCTAGCAAAAACGCAGAGGAAAACAAAATCAAAATAATTGTAACACTTGTTTTTTTCACTTTTATATATTTAAATGTTGTAAAAATTAAACGTATAAAGATTGATTTTGTTTTTATATTTTTTGAACTACAATTTTACCAGGCCCTTTTTTTGTAACATTACCAATATGAGCTGCTTTTTCAATACCAGCCTCATTTAATTGTTTTAAAATCTGCTCCTTTTCATTTTGTGGAGCCGTAAATAGTAATCCTCCTGATGTTTGCGCATCAGATAATATAATTTTTTCAATTTCGGAGATTTGCTCTTTCCATTCGATGTGTTTAGAAAAATAGGTAAGATTATTTTTTGATCCCCCTGGAATAATATTGCTGGTAGCAAAATCCCAGGTTTCTTTAATTATTGGTACTTTGTTTGAAAATATTACAGCGTCCATTTTACTGGCTTGAGTTATTTCGCTTAAATGTCCCAAAAGTCCAAAACCCGTTACATCAGTGCACGCATTAATATTAAAATTAGCAATTACATCCGCAGCAGTTTTATTTAATGTTTTCATTATTTTAATGGCATAATCTTCAACGGTTTTATCCGCCAACCCTCGTTTTAGTGCTGTAGTTATTATTCCCAGGCCAATGGGTTTAGTAAGTATAATGGCATCTCCTTCTTTAGCGTTTGCATTGCTTAATATTTTATCGGGATGAACAATTCCGCTAACCACCATTCCATATTTTGGTTCCGGATCGTCGATGGTATGTCCACCGATAATACTGATCTCTGCTTCTTTTGCTTTGTCGTGGGCACCTTTTAAAATTTGTTGTAACACTTCCATAGGCAACCGGTTTGAAGGGAAACCTACAATGTTTAATGCAAAAATAGGTTTTGCACCCATGGCATAAATATCACTTAGCGCATTGGCAGCGGCAATAGCTCCAAAGTCATAAGGATTGTTAACAATAGGAGTAAAGAAATCTAAGGTTTGCACTAAGGCAGTTTCGTTGTTAATTTTATATATTGCGGCGTCGTCTGAATTTTTTGTATCAATTAGGATGTTGACATCTTGAGCAATAGGAATATCTTTTAATATTTTTTCTAATTCTTGTGGCCTTAATTTGCAGGCACATCCTAAACCCTGAGTAAAACTGGTTAGTTTAATGTTTGATAGGGATGAAATTTGATTTGTGATTCCCTTTTCTTCTGTCGATTGAAGTGTTTTAACGGTATCAATAATTATTTTAGAAGCTCTGTTAATTTCATCTTCGGTAGTATTTTTACCTACAGAAAACCGGATGGTTCCCATGGCAAATTCAGTGTTTAGCTTAATGGCCGTTAAAACAGGCGAAACATCTATATTATCTGTATGGCAAGCAGCACCTGCTGAGGCAGCAATACCCTTAGATTCGATTTCATTCAGTAAAATGTTGGCTTCAATTTTTGGGAAACTTACATTAAGGGTGTTGGACAACCTGTTTTCCGGATGCCCGTTTAGTTTTAAACCGGGGATTTCTTTTTTAAGATTTTGAAAAAGCAAATTTCGCATACTTTGCATGTGGGTAATGTTACGATACATATACCTTTGTGCTATTTCACACGCTTTGCCAAGTCCCACAATTTCCAACACATTTTCGGTTCCAGCTCTTTTGTTTAGTTCATGATCTGCACCATGAATTAGTTTTTCCAACTGAATTCCTTCTTTAATATATAAAGCACCAATTCCTTTGGGTGCATAAAGCTTATGGCCGGCAATGGAAAGCAAATCTACCTGTAGTTCTTCAACATCTACCGGATATTTACCGGTAGATTGAGCCGCATCGGTATGAAAATAAATACCATGTTTTTTTGCGATTTTAGCTATTTCTGAAATTGGCTGAATCGTACCAATCTCGTTGTTGGCATGCATTATCGTTATTAATATTGTTTGTTTGGTAATTTCTTTTTCCAGTTTTTTAATATCAATAGTTCCATATTCATCTACCGGAATATAAGAAATATTAAATCCTTTTTTTTCAAGGTACTTACACACTTCAAAAACAGCTGGATGTTCAATGGTGGATGTAATAATATGATTACCACGGTTTTCATAAGCATAGGCAATTCCTTTTATCGCATAGTTATTTGATTCCGAACCGCCGCTGGTAAATATAATTTCGTGAGGTTTGCAATGAATTAAGTTAGCTATCTGTTTTCGGGCATTTTCAACGGCTTTTTTTGTTTCTATTCCGAAACTATGTGCACTGGATGGATTGCCAAAATATTCGGATAGATAGGGTTGCATGGCCTGAGCTACTTCTTTGTCAATAGGTGTAGTAGCATTATAATCGAGGTAAATTTTCATTGATTTTTATTTTAGTTTGATAGTATGTAAAATTAAAAAGAACTAATTATAAGAAAAATGATTTTATATAATTTATTCTGACGATAGATTGTGTGTTTGAAATAACACTATGACACATTGACTTGATAATGTACTTTTGTTATGACAAAACGACGCAATTAATCTTGTTTTTTAATTTGGTATATATTTTGATTTTTTTTAAAATGAAAATAATTAAATGTCTAACTTAAAAAAAAGGAGGGCCAAGCTATGATACCCATGTTAAGAAATTCAAGGTTTTTACCTGGCTTTACTGACGATGTTTTTGGCAAAGATTTTTTGTCTGATTTTTTCGATTCCTCGGTTAATAAAACCATCCCAGAAGTAAATGTTTTGGAAAATAAGGATGAATTTAAGATTGAAGTAGCTGCTCCTGGTTTGTCAAAAAATGACTTTAAAATTGACTTAGATAATAATGTTTTAACCATTTCATCAGAAAAAGAAGCAAAGAACGAAGATGAAGGAGAAAAATATGTTCGCAGAGAGTTTAGCTACTCATCCTTTAAACGATCATTTAGTTTGCCTGACAGCATTGACCAGGACAAGATTAAGGCAACGCATAAAGATGGAATATTAAATGTTGTAATTCCAAAACGTGATGAGGCAAAAGAAAAGCCAAAAAAACAAATTAAGATTTCATGAGCTAAGTAATGGTTTGTTCATCTATTAAGCGGGAAAATTCCCGCTTTTTTTAATCATTTTTATAAAATTTTCTTGATTTGAAGATTAATCTTAAATAATCAATCAGCGTTTTGGAAATTTTCATCTTAGATTTCCCTTTCCTTCGCGTAGATAATAAGGTGGTTGGTACTTCAATTATTGAAGCATTTAATTGAATCGCTTTGATTAGAATTTCAACTTTGGATAAAAAACCATTTTCCGATATAATGGATTGATTTTTATCTTTTATTTTTTGGATGAGACTTATTTTATAAACTCTGTAAAAGGAGCTTAGTGTTAGCACATTTAAATTTAAGGTTATACGCATGATGAGATTGGCAAAAAAAGATAAAATTTTTCTAAAAAAAGTTGTTTGATCCAATTTCCCTCCTTGGGAATATACAGAAGCTAAAATTAAATCAAAACCTAAATCTGAAATAGAAATCATTTTAGGTAAAATGGATAAATCAGAAGTATTATCTCCTTCAAGAGTAACAATATAATCAGCGTTTTCTTGTTTATTTTTAAGTATCCATTCAAAACCTCTGTTAAATGAATCTCCTGGCCCAATATTTTTTTCTTTTTCTAAGATTATATAATTATTACTGGAAAACGTTTCATGAATTTGTTTTACCGTATTATCCGTTGAACAATCATCAACAAAAACGAAAAATTTATCCTGATTAGGTATACTTTGAACCAGATCTTGATGTAAATAGGATATGTTTTTTGATTCGTTAAATACAGGAATTAAGAAATAGATCATCTTTTTATTGCTTCTTTTTGCCATTGAATTGTTTTGATAAGTCCTTCTTTTAAAGAATATTGTGGTTTGAAATTAAAAAATTCTTTCAGTTTATTAATACTTGGAACTCTTCTATTCACATCTTCATATCGGCCAAAGTCTGAATAAGGTACAAGTTTTATTTTTGGATTT
>JAYEKP010000021.1:0-26124 GCA_034661075.1 Bacteroidota bacterium | reverse complement strand
TACATTTTTCGAAAAAGATGTTTTTTTTGATTTTTTTTGTAGTTTTTTTTGAAAAGTGAATTTTAAATTAATATTTTTGCGGCTCAATAAAAAATAAGGATAAAATAATTATGATAGTAGTACCATTAAAAGAAGGTGAAAATATCGAGAGAGCTTTAAAAAAGTTTAAAAGAAAGTTCGAAAAAACAGGTGTTGTTAAAGAATTAAGAGAGCGTCAAGCATTTACTAAACCTTCTGTTAAAAAAAGAGAACAAAAGAAGAAAGCTATCTACATTCAAAAAATGCAGCAAGACGAAGAATAGCAGATATAGGGTAAGTGTATAATACCATTTGTGGTATTTTATTTCTTTTTAATTTTTAAGCAAAACCCTATATGTACAAGAATCTTTTTCTAAAATATTTACATACCGAAAAGCGATTTTCAAAGCATACCATTCGTTCTTACGAGAATGATATTAGACATTTTAGTTTATTTATCACTAATTCCGGTTATAATACCGAAATTCAAAATGCAAATGAAAAAATTATTCGGTCATGGATTGTGAGTATGATGGAAAAAGATTTTTCTTCTTTAACCATTAACCGAAAAATTTCTACTTTAAAAACTTTTTATAAGTTTCTTATCAGAGAAGGTTATACGGCCATTAATCCAATGGATAAAGTTACATCACCAAAACCATCCAAAAAAATTCCAGCTTTTGTTGATGAACAGCACATTAGTAATTTGCTCGATGACTTTTCATTTGGTGATGATTTTCCAGGTATACGAAATAAAACAATTATAGAAATGTTTTATAATACAGGGATGCGGTTATCCGAATTAATCGAACTAAAAACAGTAGATGTAAATTTAATGGCAGGAACATTAAAAGTGCTGGGAAAAAGAAACAAAGAGCGTATTATTCCCATACATCATAGTTTTGTAAATACATTAAAACAATATTTGAAAGCAAAAGATGCTCAATATCCCTCACTACAACATAATTATTTTTTTGTTACGGATAAAGGAAACAAATTGTACGAAAAATTTGTATACAGAATTGTAAACAAGTATTTAAAATTCGTTTCGACTATCGAAAAGAAAAGCCCACATATTTTACGACATACTTTTGCAACACATTTATTAAATAGAGGAGCAGATTTAAATGCAATAAAAGAACTTTTGGGGCATGCAAATCTTTCCGCAACACAGGTTTATACCCATAATACTTTTGAAAAATTAAAATCTATTTATAAACAAGCTCATCCCAGAGCATAAAATTTAATGGAGGAATCATTATGGACATTAACATTCATTCGATTCATTTTAATGCTGATAAAAAGCTTATCAATTTTATTGAAAACAAAGTCAATAAATTGATTCAATATTATGATAATATTATCGGTGCTGAAGTTTTTTTACGATTGGAAAATGATCAAAGTACTGAAAATAAGATTGCAGAAATTCGATTAGATATTCCGGGAAGTGATATTTTTGCCAAAAAACGGTCAAAAAGTTTTGAAGAGTCTGTTGATAATGTAGTTGAAGCATTACGAAAGCAAATTACTAAACATAAAGAAAAACAAAGAGGACTATAATTTTTTTCTTTTAAATATAAGAAAATAAGCGTATTTTTTTTGTGTTGTAAATAAAATATTCATACATTTGCGAACCGATTTTGGGAATGTTTCTAAAATCGGCGTTCTTTTATTGCCGATGTAGCTCAGCTGGTCAGAGCAGCTGATTTGTAATCAGCAGGTCGGGGGTTCGAATCCGTCCATCGGCTCAACGTATTGAATAAACATTGTTGGGGAGATACCAAAGTGGCCAACTGGGGCAGACTGTAAATCTGCTGGCGCACGCCTTCGTAGGTTCGAATCCTGCTCTCCCCACAAAAAATGCGGGAGTAGCTCAGTTGGTAGAGCATTAGCCTTCCAAGCTAAGGGTCGCGGATTCGAGTTCCGTCTCCCGCTCTATTCCTTGCCGATGTAGCTCAGGGGTAGAGCGCTTCCTTGGTAAGGAAGAGGTCATGGGTTCAATTCCCATCATTGGCTCAACAAAGTAAATTGTTTTATTATAAATTATCTAATATTTGGAGTTATGGCTAAAGAAAAATTTGATAGGTCGAAAGAGCACGTTAATATTGGTACTATCGGACATGTCGATCACGGAAAAACTACTTTGACAGCTGCTATTACAAAAGTACTGTTTGACAAAGGACTTTCTGAAATGAGAAGTTTTGATTCAATCGACAATGCTCCTGAAGAAAAAGAAAGAGGTATTACTATTAACTCAGCTCACGTTGAGTATCAGACTGAAACACGTCACTATGCACACGTTGACTGTCCAGGTCACGCCGACTATGTTAAAAACATGGTAACTGGTGCTGCCCAAATGGACGGAGCAATCCTTGTTGTTGCTGGTACCGATGGTCCAATGCCACAAACAAGAGAGCATATCCTGTTGGCACGTCAGGTAAACGTACCAAAAATCGTTACTTTTTTAAATAAAGTTGATTTAGTAGACGATCCTGAATTGTTAGAACTTGTTGAAATGGAAGTTCGTGAACTTCTTGATTTCTATGAATTTGATGGAGAAAATGCTCCAGTAGTTCATGGTTCTGCTTTAGGTGCGTTAAATGGTGAAGAAAAGTGGGTTGAGAAAATCATGGAATTAATGAAATATGTTGATGAATATATTCCTGTTCCTCCACGTGATAAAGAAAAAACATTTCTAATGCCTGTTGAGGACGTATTCTCAATTACTGGCCGTGGTACAGTTGCTACCGGAAGAATTGAAACAGGTGTTGTTAATACTGGTGACGAACTTGCAATGATTGGTTTAGGTGCTGAAGCACGTAAAACCGTTTGTACTGGTGTTGAAATGTTCCGTAAAATTCTTGATACTGGTGAAGCTGGTGATAACGTTGGTTTATTACTACGTGGTGTTGATAAAAAAGAGATTAAGAGAGGTATGGTTCTTGCTAAACCAGGTTCTATTACTCCTCATACTCAATTTAAAGCAGAGGTTTATGTATTGAAAAAAGAAGAAGGTGGACGTCACACTCCATTCCATAATAATTATCGGCCTCAGTTTTATTTAAGAACACTTGACGTAACAGGCGAAATTCAACTTCCTGAAGGAACAGAAATGGTAATGCCTGGTGATAACGTTACAATTACAGTAAACTTGATTTACCCTGTTGCTATTAACCAAGGATTACGTTTTGCTATTCGTGAAGGTGGTAGAACTGTAGGAGCAGGACAGGTAACTGAAATTATTGAGTAATTCAATATATTAATAAGTGATTCGGCCATAACCGAATCACTTATTAAATTACGGGTGTAGCTCAGCTGGTAGAGCAGTGGTCTCCAAAACCAAAGGTCGTGAGTTCGATTCTTACCACCCGTGCAAAATTATAATTGTATATCATGAAACTTAAATTATACTTTCAAGAAGCATTTAATGAGTTAATACATAAAGTATCCTGGCCAACATGGCCAGATTTGCAAAATAGTGCAATTGTAGTAATGGTTGCTTCCTTAATCATCGCACTGATTATATTTGTGATGGATTATAGTTTTCAAAATTTGATGGACTTAATTTACAGTATGTTTTATTAATCTGGAAAGGGATAATGACTGAAGTTGTTAAGAAGTGGTATGTTCTCCGTGCTATTGGTGGAAAAGAAAAAAGAGTGAAAGAATATATTGAAAGTGAAATTTCTAGGCTCAATATGCAGGAGTATATTTCTCAGGTGTTAATTCCAACGGAAAAAGTTTACCAAATCAGAAATGGAAAAAAAATTAGTAAAGAAAGAAATTTTTTTCCTGGTTACGTTCTGATTGAAGCGGCTTTGGTTGGAGAGATTGCACACCTCCTGAAAAATATACCTAATGTCATAGGCTTCCTTGAGTCTGAGGGTGACAACCCAACACCACTTCGTCAGTCAGAAGTGAATCGTATACTTGGTAAAGTCGACGAACTTGCTGAGAGCGATGAAGAAATCAATGTTCCTTTTTATGTTGGTGAAACTGTAAAAGTCATTGATGGCCCATTTAACAGTTTTAATGGTGTTATCGAAGAAGTGAATGAAGAGAAGAAAAAGCTGAAGGTGATGGTGAAAATTTTTGGTAGAAAAACACCATTAGAATTAAGTTTTATGCAGGTCGAAAAAGAGTAAATTTTTAAGTAGAAAAACTAAATTATGGCTAAAGAAGTTGCTGGATTAATTAAATTACAGATCCGAGGTGGCGCAGCAAATCCATCTCCACCTGTAGGCCCTGCATTGGGTGCTAAAGGTGTGAATATTATGGAGTTTTGTAAACAGTTTAATGCAAGAACACAGGATTGTGCCGGTAAGGTTATTCCTGTAGTTATTACTGTTTATTCTGACAAGTCTTTCGATTTTGTAACTAAAACTCCTCCCGTAGCAGTTCAACTGTTAGAAATGACTAAATTAAAATCCGGATCACCCGAATCAAACAGAACAAAAGTTGCTTCTGTTTCTTGGGACCAGGTAAAAACAATTGCCGAAGAAAAGATGAAGGATTTGAATGCATTTACGATTGAATCAGCTATGAGAATGGTTGCTGGTACTGCCAGAAGTATGGGAATCACCATTAAAGGTAAATTCCCAGGTAAAGAATAAACAATAATATTTCGAAAGAAGTTATGACAAAACTTACTAAAAATAAGAAGATTGCCCTTGAAAAGATCGAAATTGGTAAAAATTATACCCTTGACGAGGCGACAAAATTGGTGAAAGAAATTTCAACTACTAAATTTGACGCTTCCGTTGATCTTAATGTGCGATTAGGGGTTGATCCACGAAAATCGAATCAAATGGTTCGAGGTGTAGTAACATTACCTCATGGTACCGGAAAAACACTTCGTGTGTTGGCTCTTGTAACTCCTGATAAGGAAGAAGAAGCAAAAGCTGCTGGTGCCGACTATGTTGGTTTAGACGAATATGTGGATAAAATCAAAGGTGGATGGACAGATATTGATGTGGTTATAACTATGCCTCCTGTAATGGCGAAAGTTGGACAATTAGGTCGTATACTTGGGCCAAGAGGTTTAATGCCAAACCCAAAAACAGGTACGGTAACTATGGATGTGGGAAAGGCTATTGAAGAAGTAAAAAAAGGTAAAATTGACTTTAAGGTGGATAAATATGGAATTATTCATTCACCTGTAGGGAAAGTATCTTTTGAACCTAATAAATTAGCTGAAAATGCACGTGAATTTATGGCTGCGGTTAATAAATTAAAACCTGCAGCAGCTAAAGGTACTTACATTTTAAGCCTTTACATTTCTAGTACAATGAGTCCTGGTATTAAAATTGACCCCAAATCTGTTTAAGTCCAATTTCGACAATTCAGAGTAAAAAATATTGATTATGAAACGCGAAGAGAAAGAGATCATTGTTAATAACCTGGTTGAACAATTAAATAATTCAACTCATTTTTATGTAACAGATACCAGCGAATTAGATGCTGAAAGTACAAGTTTGTTACGACGAAAATGTTTTGAGAATAATATTCAAATGTTGGTTGTTAAGAATACCCTTCTTAAAAGAGCATTAGACCAATCTGAATTTCAGGTAGATGAACTTTATGATGTTTTGAAGGGCCCGACAGCAATAATGTTTACTGAAACTGGAAATGTTCCGGCTAAAATGATTAAAGAATTTCGTAAGAAATTTGATAAACCTGTTATTAAAGCAGCCTATGTTGAAGAGTCTGTTTATTTAGGGGATAATCTATTAGAAACATTAGTAAATGTTAAATCTAAAGAAGAATTACTAGGTGATCTTATTGGATTATTACAATCACCAATGAAGAATGTAATTTCTCAATTAAAATCAGGTGGTAATACCCTGACCGGTGTTTTAGAAACACTTTCAAATAAAAGTGAATAAAAAAAAGTAGTAATATTAAATTTTAAAAAATAAGTAAAAATGGCAGATTTAAAAGCGCTTGCAGAAGAGTTAGTTAACTTAACTGTAAAAGAAGTTAATGAGTTAGCAGACATATTAAAAGAAGAATATGGAATCGAACCTGCAGCTGCAGCAGTTGCTGTAGCAGGTCCTGCAGCTGGTGGAGAAGCTGGTGGAGAAGCTGAAAAAACTGAATTTGATGTAGTTTTAAAAGCTCCAGGAGGTGCTAAATTACAAATCGTTAAATTAGTTAAAGAATTAACTGGTTTAGGATTAAAAGAAGCTAAAGAAGTAGTAGATAGCGCACCAAAAGCTATTAAAGAAGGCGTTTCCAAAGAAGAAGCTGAATCATTAAAACAACAATTAGAAGAAGCAGGAGCAGAAGTTGAACTTAAATAGGATTGACCTAACATACTAACTTGCAGGCTTTAGGATCTCCACAAAGGAGATTCTAAGCCTTTTTATTATATTAAGTGTTTGAGTTCAATTAATTTATTAAGTCAATGTCTTCAAATATTACAAACAAACGTATTAGTTTCGCTTCTACCAAGAATCAGTTAAATTATCCTGATTTTCTAGAAGTACAATTAAAATCTTTTAAGGAATTTTTTCAGTTAAATTCTACTCCTGAAGCAAGAAAAAAAGAAGGCCTTTATCAGGTATTTAATGATAATTTTCCTATTACTGATACAAGAAATAATTTTGTATTGGAATTTTTAGATTATTATATCGATCCACCGAGATACAGTATCGAAGAATGTGTTGAGCGTGGATTAACTTTTAGTGTCCCATTAAAAGCGAAACTTAAATTATACTGTACTGATCCCGAACATGAGGATTTTGATACAGTTATCCAGGATGTGTATCTTGGAACCGTTCCATACATGACCGATAGAGGCTCATTTGTTATCAATGGTGCAGAACGTGTTATTGTTTCACAGTTGCATCGATCACCAGGAGTATTCTTTGGTCAGAGTTTACATGCCAATGGAACAAAATTATATTCCGCAAGAATTATTCCTTTCCGTGGTTCATGGATTGAATTTGCTACCGATATCAATAATGTCATGTATGCATATATTGATCGGAAAAAGAAATTACCGGTTACCACACTTCTTCGTGCTATCGGTTATGAAAGCGATAAGGATATTCTTGAGATTTTTAATTTAGCGGATGAAGTTAAAGTCTCTAAATCGGGATTAAAAAAATATGTCGGTAGAAAACTTGCAGCCCGTGTACTAAAATCATGGGTAGAAGATTTTGTGGATGAAGATACCGGCGAAGTAGTTTCGATCGAAAGAAATGAAGTGATTATTGATCGTGAAACCGTTATTGAGAATGAACATCTCGAACAAATTGTTGATTCCGGAACCAAAACAATTTTATTGCATAAAGAAGATCAGAATATCTCTGATTATGCAATAATATACAATACACTTCAAAAAGATCCTTGTAACTCAGAAAAAGAAGCTGTTTTGCATATTTACAGACAATTACGTAATGCAGAACCACCCGATGAATCTACAGCTCGTGATGTTATTGATAAATTATTCTTTTCTGATAAACGATACGACTTAGGTGATGTTGGACGTTACAGGCTGAATAAAAAATTAAATATCGATACACCCATTGAAACAAAGATCCTTACCAATGAGGATATTATTCAAATTATAAAATATATAATTGAGTTAATAAATTCAAAAACAGATGTGGATGATATCGATCACCTGAGTAATCGTAGGGTTCGTACAGTAGGTGAACAACTTTCCAATCAGTTTGGTGTTGGTTTGGCCCGAATGGCTCGAACAATAAGAGAAAGAATGAATGTTCGTGATAACGAAGTGTTTACGCCAATTGATCTGATCAATTCCAAAACACTGTCATCCGTTATTAATTCATTTTTTGGTACAAACCAGCTGTCTCAGTTTATGGATCAAACCAATCCATTGGGTGAGATGACTCATAAACGCCGAATGTCTGCATTAGGGCCAGGCGGACTTTCTCGAGAAAGAGCCGGTTTCGAAGTGCGAGATGTTCACTATACTCATTATGGCCGTTTATGTCCTATTGAGACCCCTGAAGGTCCCAATATTGGGTTAATTTCTTCGTTGTGTGTTTATGCTAAAATTAATGATTTAGGATTTATTGAAACACCTTATCGAAAAGTAACCGAAGGGAAAGTTGATTTAAGTGGAGAAGCATTATTTTTAAGTGCTGAAGAAGAAGAAGGAATTACGATTGCCCAGGCAAACGCCCCGATTGATGAACAGGGTAAATTTATAAATCCAAGAATTAAATCGAGGTTGGAGGCTGATTATCCATTAGCTACACCTGAAGAAGTTGAGCTTATGGATGTTGCTCCAAATCAGATCGCATCTATTGCAGCCTCATTAATTCCATTTCTGGAACATGATGATGCAAACCGTGCTTTGATGGGATCTAATATGATGCGTCAGTCAGTTCCTTTATTACAACCCGAAGCTCCAATTGTTGGAACGGGTTTGGAGGAACACGTAGTAAATGATGCAAGAATACAAATTGTTGCTGAAGGAGAAGGTGTAGTAGACTATGTTGATGCTGAAGAAATCGTTATTCGTTACAACAGAACAGAAGAAGAAAAATTTGTTAGTTTCGATGATGATATAAAAAGATACCGACTTCCTAAATTTGCTAAAACAAATCAAAATACTTGTGTTAATTTAAAACCAATTGTTCGGAAAGGACAAAAAGTGGTTAACGGACAGGTTTTAACAGATGGATACGGAACCGATGATGGTGAATTAGCTCTTGGCCGAAACCTTAAGGTGGCATTTATGCCCTGGAAAGGATATAACTTTGAGGACGCTATTGTAATCTCCGAGAATGTTGTTAAAAATGATGTCTTTACATCAATCCATATAGATGAATATTTATTAGAAGTACGTGATACAAAACGTGGATTGGAAGAGTTAACACCGGATATCCCAAATGTTAGCGAAGAAGCTACCAAAGATTTGGATGAAAATGGTTTAATTCGAATTGGAGCACACGTAAAACCTGGCGATATTTTAATTGGTAAGATTACCCCAAAAGGAGAATCTGATCCATCACCGGAAGAAAAATTATTACGTGCGATCTTTGGTGATAAAGCAGGGGATGTTAAAGATGCATCGCTAAAAGCTTCACCATCATTGCAAGGGGTAGTTATTGATAAAAAAATATTCTCTAGAGCATTAAAAGATAAAAAATCGAAAAATGCTGATAAACTGGAGCTTGATGCAATAGAAAAAGAATTTGCCCTTAAAGTTGAGCAATTAACCAATAAATTAATTGATAAATTATTTATTCTTGTCAATGGAAAAACATCGCAAGGAGTAAAAGATTATTACAATGTTGATGTTATTCCAAAAGGAACCAAGTTCACTATTAAAATGTTACAGGATATAGACTTTATTAATGTTAATCCTAATAAGTGGACAACCGATAAAAACAAGAATGAGATCATTAAAAGATTGTTACATAATTATATTATTAAACGTAAAGAGATTGATTCTCAATTAAGACGTAAGAAATATAATGTAACGATTGGTGATGAACTACCAACAGGAATTGTACAAATGGCAAAAGTTTATATAGCCAAAAAACGAAAAGTTACTGTTGGTGATAAAATGGCAGGCCGTCATGGTAACAAAGGTATTGTTGCTAAAATTGTTCGAGCCGAAGATATGCCTTTCCTTGAAGATGGAACACCGGTAGATATTGTATTAAACCCATTAGGTGTGCCCTCAAGGATGAACCTTGGACAGATTTACGAATCAGTACTTGGCTGGGCAGGTAAGAAATTAGGTGTGAAATTTGCCACCCCAATTTTTGATGGAGCTACACTCGAACAAATTACTGAATATACCGATAAGGCTGAAGTTCCTGCCTATGGTAAAACGTATCTTTTTGATGGAGGAACAGGTGAAAGATTCCATCAACCGGCAACTGTAGGTATAATTTATATGCTTAAGTTAGGCCATATGGTTGAAGATAAGATGCACTCACGTTCAATCGGCCCTTATTCATTAATTACACAACAGCCATTGGGTGGTAAAGCCCAATTTGGTGGCCAGCGTTTTGGTGAGATGGAGGTTTGGGCACTCGAAGCATTCGGTGCATCGAATATCTTACAGGAAATCCTTACCGTAAAATCTGACGATGTGAACGGAAGAGCGAAAGCTTATGAAGCTATCGTTAAAGGAGAACCAATGCCTATGCCTGGTATACCCGAATCACTTAATGTATTATTACATGAGTTAAGGGGATTAGGTTTAAGTGTAAATCTCGACTAAATTGTTAATGAATGTTGGGGGAGTCCCAGCATTCTTATGTTTTTATATTTTTTTATACCATTTAATTTTCAATATATGTCATTCAGAAGAGATAATAAGGTAAAGAGTAATTTTACAAAAATCTCTATAGGTTTAGCTTCTCCGGAAGAAATTCTTGAACGCTCAAGTGGAGAAGTTTTAAAACCTGAGACTATAAATTACAGGACTTATAAACCTGAACGCGATGGTTTGTTTTGTGAAAGGATTTTTGGCCCTGTCAAAGATTATGAATGTCATTGTGGTAAATACAAACGAATCAGATATAAGGGAATTGTATGTGACCGTTGTGGTGTTGAAGTTACTGAGAAAAAAGTTAGAAGAGAGCGTATGGGGCATATTTCGTTAGTTGTTCCTGTAGCTCATATTTGGTATTTCAAATCATTACCAAATAAAATTGGATACCTTTTAGGACTTCCTACCAAAAAATTGGATTCAATTATTTACTACGAAAGATATGTTGTTATCAATCCCGGTATTAAAGCCGAAGATGGTGTTAAATACCTTGATTTTTTAACAGAAGAAGAATATCTTGATATTTTAGAGACTTTACCCAAAGATAACCAATATCTAGATGATTCTGACCCAAATAAGTTTATAGCCGATATGGGTGCTGAAGCTCTTTATAAATTGCTTGAACGTATCGATTTGGATGAATTATCTTATGATCTTCGTCATAAAGCGAATACAGAGACTTCTCAACAACGAAAAAACGAAGCGTTAAAAAGACTCCAGGTAGTAGAAGCTTTTCGTGCCTCTAAAGGAGTAAACCGACCAGAATGGATGGTTGTTAAAGTAGTACCGGTTATTCCACCCGAATTGCGCCCACTGGTGCCACTTGATGGTGGTAGATTTGCTACATCCGACCTGAATGATCTTTACCGTAGGGTAATTATCAGAAATAATCGTTTAAAACGATTAATTGAAATTAAAGCTCCTGAAGTAATTTTACGTAATGAAAAACGTATGTTACAAGAAGCTGTTGATTCATTATTCGATAACTCAAGAAAATCGAATGCTGTTAAAACAGATTCAAATAGAGCTTTAAAATCATTAAGTGATAGTTTGAAAGGTAAACAAGGCCGATTCCGCCAAAACTTATTAGGAAAACGTGTGGATTATTCAGCACGTTCAGTTATTGTGGTTGGGCCGGAATTGAAATTACATGAATGTGGTTTACCTAAAGATATGGCAGCTGAGCTTTACAAACCTTTTGTTATTCGTAAATTAATTGAAAGAGGTATAGTTAAAACGGTTAAATCTGCTAAGAAAATTGTTGATCGCAAAGACCCTGTTGTTTGGGATATTTTGGAAAATGTGCTTAAAGGCCATCCTGTAATGCTTAACCGAGCTCCTACATTGCACCGTTTGGGAATTCAGGCTTTCCAACCGAAACTTATCGAGGGTAAAGCCATCCAACTGCATCCTTTGGTTTGTACAGCATTTAACGCCGACTTTGACGGTGACCAAATGGCTGTTCATTTACCTCTAGGTAATGCTGCAATACTAGAAGCTCAAATGTTGATGCTTGCATCACACAATATTCTTAATCCGGCTAACGGCGCACCAATTACCGTTCCATCTCAGGATATGGTTCTTGGTTTATATTATATAACTAAACGGAGAGCTGGTGTTAAAGGTGAAGGCTTGAAATTTTATTCTCCAGAAGAGGTAACCATTGCTTATAATGAAGGCGCTGTTGCTTTACATGCTAGCATTAAAGTAAAGGTTGATGATATTGTTGATGGAAAACCTGTAAATCATATGATTGAAACTACTGTTGGACGTGTGATTTTTAATCAATTCGTACCTAAAGAAGTAGGTTTCATCAATGAGTTATTAACCAAAAAATCATTAAGGGATATTATTGGAACTGTTTTGAAAAAAACAGGTACAGAATCTACGGCAAACTTCCTTGATCATATTAAAAATATGGGTTACCAAATGGCATTTAAAGGTGGTTTGTCATTTAACCTGGATGATGTAATTATTCCTGATGAAAAAGAAATTCTGGTTAACGATGGATACGAACAGGTAGAAGAAGTATTGAATAATTACAATATGGGTTTTATTACTAATAATGAACGATATAACCAAATTATTGATATCTGGACTCATATTAATGCTAAGCTAACCCAAACATTGATGAAAAAGTTGTCTACCGACAACCAGGGATTCAATTCTGTATATATGATGCTTGACTCTGGAGCAAGAGGTTCAAAAGAACAGATTCGCCAGTTATCCGGAATGAGAGGATTGATGGCAAAACCTCAAAAATCGGGAACAACAGGTTCTGAGATTATTGAAAACCCAATTCTTTCAAACTTTAAAGAAGGCTTGTCGGTACTTGAGTACTTTATTTCTACTCACGGTGCTCGTAAAGGTTTAGCGGATACTGCTCTTAAGACAGCCGATGCTGGATACCTTACTCGACGTTTGGTAGATGTTTCTCAAGATGTTATTATTACTGAGGAAGACTGTGGAACATTACGAGGATTGGTGGCAACAGCCATTAAGAAAAACGAAGAGGTGGTAGAAACATTATTTGAAAGAATCTTGGGTAGAACAACAGTGCATGATGTTTACCATCCATTATCAGGAGAATTGATTATTGGAGCTGGAGAAGAAGTTACTGAGGAGATTGCTAAGAAAATTGATGATTCTCCAATTGAACAAATAGAAATTCGTTCGGTATTAACATGTGAATCTAAAAATGGTGTTTGTGCTAAATGCTATGGTAGAAACCTTGCCACCGGTAAAATGGTTCAAAAAGGTGAATCTGTTGGTGTTATTGCAGCTCAATCTATTGGTGAGCCAGGTACACAGCTTACCTTAAGAACATTCCACGTAGGGGGTACCGCTTCTAATATTGCCGCTGACTCAAGCATTGTAGCTAAATATGATGGAACGGTTGAAATTGATGAATTAAGAACAGTAGAAAAAGAAGAAGAGGGAAAGAAAATTGATATCGTCATTGGACGATTGGCAGAAATGCGTATTATTGATAAAAATACCGGCATTGTTCTTTCTACACATAATATTCCTTATGGGTCCAAGTTTTATATTAAAAATGGCGATACCGTTAAGAAAGGAACGATGATCTGTGATTGGGATCCATATAATGCGGTAATTATTTCTGAGGCAACCGGAAAATTGTCATTTGAAAATCTTATTGATGGTGTTACTTTCAAAGAAGAATCAGATGAACAAACCGGTTTTAAAGAAAAAGTGATTATTGAAACCAGGGATAAGAAGAAGAATCCTACTGCCAAATTAATTGGTAAAGATGGAGAAGTTATAAAAACATATAACCTTCCAGTAGGTGCACATATAAATATCGATGACGGACAGGAAGTTAAATCGGGTGAGATATTAGCCAAGTTGCCAAGAGCCGTTGGAAAATCAGGTGATATCACTGGAGGTTTGCCACGAGTTACTGAACTTTTCGAAGCAAGAAACCCTTCAAATCCGGCAGTTGTTTCTGAAATTGATGGAGAGGTTGCTTTTGGTAAAATTAAACGTGGTAACCGCGAAATTATTATCAAATCGAAAACCGGAGAGGTTAAGAAATATCTTGTTCCCTTATCGAAACAAATTCTTGTGCAAGAAAATGATTACGTTCGTGCTGGTATTCCATTATCTGACGGAGCAATTACACCTTCTGATATTTTGGCCATTAAAGGGCCAACCAAGGTTCAGGAATATATTGTGAACGAAGTTCAAGAAGTGTATCGATTACAAGGTGTTAAGATTAACGATAAACACTTTGAAGTAATCGTTCGACAGATGATGCGTAAAGTAATCATTGAAGATCCGGGAGATACAAAATTCCTTGAAAAACAGGTTGTGGATAAGTGGGTATTTATGGATGAGAATGACTGGATTTATGATAAAAAAGTAATTAACGATCCGGGCGATTCACAAATGTTTAAAGCCGGACAGATTGTTACAGCACGTAAATTGCGAGACGAAAATTCAATTCTTAAACGTAAAGATTTAAAACTTGTGGAAGCACGAGATGCTGTACCTGCAACTTCAAGCCAGGTATTGCAAGGTATAACCAAAGCTGCGCTTCAAACCAAGAGCTTTATGTCAGCTGCTTCGTTCCAGGAAACAACGAAAGTACTTAACGAAGCTGCAATTCATGGTAAAGTGGATAAACTTGAAGGATTGAAAGAGAATGTGATTGTTGGACATAAAATTCCTGCTGGTACAGGATTACGTGATTATGATAAGATTATTGTTGGTTCAAAAGAAGAATACGATAATTTAATGTCAGCCAAAGAACGTGAATAAAACTTGCACAAAAAATTATTAATCATGGAAGACGAAAAAAAACAACGTAAAGGTCAGATTAACATTGATTTAAAAGAAGATGTTGCGCAGGGTGTTTATTCAAATTTAGCGGTTATTACTCATTCAAGTGCTGAATTTGTCCTTGATTTTGTAAGGGTAATGCCTGGAGTTCCCAAAGCGGAAGTTAAATCTAGAATTATTCTTACCCCCGAACACGCTAAACGTTTTTTTAATGCATTGAAAGATAATTTAGAGAAATTTGAAAAGATGCATGGGCCAATAAAAAATTTTGATGGTGGAGGTCCCTCAATGCCAATGAATTTTGGTGGACCTACAGCTCAAGCATAAAATTTATAAAACAAAAAACCCATCTCTCAAAAAAGAGATGGGTTTTTTGTTTTATAATATGGGTGATAATAACCTTACAATGGATTCTTTTAATCTTACTCGTAAAGGACGGCTTTCCCATTCTTCTAAGGTTATTTGTTCACTTTCTTCCAGATCTTTTAAATATTGTTGTTTTATTTCATGGTTAAAATCTTGATCATAAACAATTGCATTAACTTCGAAATTATAATCAAAGCTACGATAATCCATATTGGCTGAGCCTACAATGTTTAAATTGTTGTCAATAACCATGGTTTTAGCATGTACAAATCCTTTGGTATAACGATAAATTTTTACTCCTGAAGCCAATAATTCATAATAATAGGTGTTCGAGGCCGAATTTAAAAGCCATGAATCAGATTTTTTGGGTACAAGTAATCTTACATCTACTCCGCTTAAAGCTGCTTGTTTTAATGCTGTAATAATACCTTGGTTTGGAATAACGTATGGCATCGTAATAAAGCACTCTTTTTCTGCATCGACAATGGCTTTAAAATAGGCTGTCATCACGGTTTCTCTTATTAAATCAGGCCCGCCAGATATTATTTGTACCAGTTTATTAGAATTATTATTTTCTAATTTAGGGAAAAATCGCGAATTGTAAAGTAATGTTTGTTCTGATGAAAAATGCCAATCGAGTAAAAAGATGTATTGTAAATAACGAACGGCAGGCCCTTCTATTTTAAGATGTGTATCTCGCCAATAACTAAAAACTTTATTGGGAATCTCGTTGGTATATTTATCACTTAAATTAATCCCTCCAGTGAAACCTGTTTTTCCATCAATAACCACAATTTTTCTATGATTTCTGTAATTAATACGGTTAGCCATGGATGGAAAATAAGTCTTATAAAATGGAAATATCTCAATGCCTGCTTTATGAAGTTCTTTTATACTTTTATTTTTTAAATGACGTGAACCAACATCGTCATAAATTATTCGTACAGAAACTCCTTCATCTCTTTTTTTTATTAAAATAGATTTTAAGCGTTCAAATAAAATTCCATTTTCTATGATAAAATATTCGATGTGGATATGATCTTTTGCATTTTCTAAAGCGTTAAATAATTCAGGAAATTTTTGTTCTCCATTAATAAGTAGTTTTAATTGATTTCTATCTGTTAATCCAAAATAATTATCGTTTAAAAGCATTTTAACGAGGAGTGATTTGTTTCCCAGAATACTTTGGTTTTTGTTGATTAAATTTTCTGAACTGGTTTTTATTTGCTCTTTTAACTTGCGAATAAAATATCTATCAGAATCTTTTTTAGCTTCAAACATTTTCTTTCTTCGGTAATTTCTACCCAAAAAGAAATAAACAATTAATCCTATACCCGGCAGAGCAAAAAGTAAAAGAATAAGTGCTGAAGCCCTAATTGGATTCCGGTTTTCAAGTAAAATAAATATTGAAACAATGAATGATACAACGATAATTGTAATAAAAAGAAGTTGGGTAATTAGTTTAATATTGAAAAAAATGAATGTAAGCAGATTCATCAAGTAGTGAATTTAAAATTGAAAGCTAAATTTATTTATTTTAGGCGATTTTTCAAATTATAAAGTGTTAAATGAGATTAAAAAGCCCTATGAGGGTTTCAAACCCTCGTAGGGCTCTATAAGTTATAAACCACTAATCTGTGGTAAGGTTTTATGACAATAAATAAAATTCAATTTGTTGTGAAACAATTCTACTATCTTACTTCGAGCAAGCAAGGTTGGTCTATTGCTAATTATTGCATTATAAGAAGAATAATTCCAATCATAGATATTCTTACATAAATTAGCTAGAACAGGATTATAATGAATATAATGAATCAGTTTTTTCAAATATTTTTCATCTTTTATAATTTTTCTTTTAAACCGATTTAAAAATAAACTTCCCTTCCGGTTGTTTTCCTTATTAAAAGCTTGTGCATAACTATTAAATAAATTTGAAAACTGTTGGCTAATTAATAAAGGTATGCTAGTCTTTGCTTTTTTCTTTGCTAATATTTCATTTTCTTCCTTTATTAATATTATCAGATGAAAATGGTTTGGCATTAAACAATATGCATAAATATCAACAAAACTGATCAAGTGTTTTTTTACTAGATAAAGAAAAAAATGGTAATTTCTATCTGTTTTAAACAACATTTCAGTTCCAACTGCATGATTATAAATATGGAAACACTTTTCTGCTTCTAAAATTGTCTTTGAGTCAGCCATATTACTTAGATTCTTGTTTATCTAAATATAAAGATAATAATATCTTTTTGACTATTAATATAGTTTTCCAATTTATGCCCTACGAGGGTTTCAAACCCTCGTAGGAATAAACCTTGAGTTTGGCGTTTTACTAGATAAAATCACGACTTTTTTTGGAAGTTGTGATTTTTTTTAATATTTTTATCTAGTTACATCACTAGATTATTATAATTAGAATTTACAACTATGGGTTATTCTACTAAAATTCAATTGATTAACAGAACAAAAAGTGAGCAGTGGTACATAAATTTTCCATCTGCTATGGCCCAAGCCATGGAATTTGAAAAAGGTGAAGTTGTTGAATGGTTAATAGACGACCATCAACGATTGGTACTACAAAGGAGTGACCAGGCAGTTGCTTCTTTGAAAAAAAAACTGCAGAAGAAACCAAAAGCCTAATAACGGAACTTGATTCGCTTTTCAGTAAAGCGGATCAAGCTTGTGGGCAAAAAAGAATCCTGCAACGGTTGCGTGCCCTTGCTTATGGGGCATTGACCTGTTTAGGCAGGCGAACCGTTTCCGGGATTTTAACTGCAAGTGGGCAGCAATTCAAGGATTGATCTGCTGCTTATCGGCTTTTTAGTGAAAATAGGATTGATATTGACAAATTATTTGAAATTTCTCAAAAAGAAGTAATACAAGAACTTACAGAAGAACAAATATTGCTAGCACATATGGATGATACGATTTTGAAAAAAACGGGAAAAAAGGTGTTTGGTACCTCTTGGCGGCGAGACCCACTAGGCCCGCCTTTCCAGACCAATTTTATTTGGGGGCAACGTTTTTTACAATTATCATTGGCACTGCCCTTAAAAGAAGGTCTTTCTCAATCAAGGGGGATACCGGTTGATTTTCATCATTGTCCTACAGCCCAAAAGCCGGGCATGAAAGCTTCTGTGGAAGATATCAAGCAATACAAAGAAGCATCCAGACAATTAAATTGAAGTATTCAAGGGGTTGAAAGGCTCAAAAAACTCAGGCAATCGTTGGATGACCAAGGTGCTAAAGAAAGAGAACTTTACCTAAGTGTTGATGGTAGCTTTACCAATTCAAATGTGTTGAAAAATTTACCGGACAGGGTAACAATTATTGGACGGATCAGAAAAGATACACGATTACATAAAATCCCTGAAAAATCAAACTCCACAGGGCGGAAAAGGGTATATGGAGAAAGGATCCCGACACCCGAAGAGATTAGAAAATCTGAAGATATCCAGTGGCAGCAGGTTAAGGGATGGGCAGCGGGCAGGGAACATACATTTAATGTCAAAATTGTGAAAGATTTACGATGGGAAAGTGCCGGCGGCAAACACAACTTACAATTGGTTGTTATTAGGCCATTACGCTACCGTCTGACCAAAAGTTCAAAATTACTTTATAAAGCACCTGCTTATCTTATTTGTACAGATAATAATTTGGACATTGAAAAATTACTTCAGGCATATTTGTGGAGATGGGAAATTGAAGTTAACTTCAGAGATGAAAAAACATTATTGGGTTCTGGTAAAGCACAAGTAAGAAATGAACAATCCTCTGCCAATGTCCCAGGCTTTATTGCAGCAATTTATTCTTATTTGCTTATTGCTGCCCATAAGACCTATCGAAAAACTATGCTCCTGCCTTATCATCTGCTATTTGCTATATAAGAAATTAGCCAAACTCAAGCTACGAGGGTTTCAAACCCTCGTAGGGCTTTTTTTACAAAATAAAAAGTTTCCAAATTAAATAATATATCCCAGCAGATGTTAACACTATTAAACCTAACCATGATAAAACTCTGAGCCATCGCTTAGGTTTATGCTGCTCCGAAACATTTTTACCCATCACTACTTTAAAATTTAGATAGCCTAAAACCGGAGCTGTTAAAAAAGATAAGGTAGTGGCTAAATCAACCAAAAAACTCATTCCTTTTAAAAAAAACAGAAGAATCAAAATCGTTCCCAAAAGCAGTACAATTAACCACATCCAGGACAACCAGTTCCAGTTATCCGAATCTTTCTTTTTCAATTTAGGAAATAAAAGTTCGGTTGTAGGTTTTAAAACCCTTGGGTAAGCATCCAAACAGGTTAGCGTTGTACTCGACATGGTGGTTAATGCAGCCACAGCAATAAAAATATAGGCCCAACTGCCCAGATTAGTTGTAAATAAATGAATAAGCTGCCCTGCAAAAACAGTTCCGTTTTCAGAAAAGGTATTCTCTGTACCATACATTACCAATGCTCCCAGCGATAAAAATCCTATGGATAATACAGCGGTACCTATATATCCTACATTAAAATCAAATATAGACTCTTTAACGGAAGGAATATGTTTACCTTGTTTGCTTTTGGCTACCGACCAAAAGGAATGCCATACCGAAATATCTATAGCCGAAGGCATCCAGCCTGCAAAAGCAATAAGTAGAGCAATATCTCCAAAATTCCAGTTAAATGTTGTAGCAAATTTAGCTTGTGGATTAAACCCTTTTGTTGAGGCAGAAATAACAGCCACAATAGTCGAAAACGCTAATAAAGCAATGATAAATTTGATAATTTTATCCAAAAGGGAATACTTCCCCAAAGCTACAATTAGGGTTGCTGTGGTTAAAATTATTATAGCCCAGGTCACTGTGTTAAAGGAGTTGGGAAAAACAAAAGAAAATAATCCGGCAGTTACTGCGGTTATAGCAGCCTGTAAGGTAAACATAGTAGCAACTGTTAATAGCAGGTATAAAACCAATGCCCATTTTCCTAAACGTTTGTAGCCATGTAGTAAACTCTCGCCTGTTGCAGATGCATATCTGGGGCCGTATTCAAAAAAAGGATATTTAAATAAATTGATGAGAAGAATTATGCCCACTAATTGAAAACCATAAATAGCTCCAGCGCGGGTAGATTGCACTAGATGTGACACGCCAATGGCAGCCCCTGCCCATAACAAGCCAGGCCCAAGTGATTTAATTGTATTTTTAAAGCTCATTTTAGTGTTATAATTTGAAGTAGCACAAATTTAATAAGTTCAATTTTAAAAATAAATTTTTTGGATATTTTTAACCCAAGTTGATTCTATTTGAATAATATATACATATTTGTATAATTATTAGTAAGTTTGGATTCTTGTTTTGTAAAACACTTATTTTTATATTTGCCTACTTGTTTAAAGAAAATGATTTTTAGACTATCTTATATCATTTTTAAACTATAAATGATAACAAATTAAAAAGTAAGGATTTGTTATTTTTGGAGTGTGTTAATTTTTTCGAATGCAATAATTAAACGATAAATATTATCACTAAACTAAAATAAAACCATAAACAGATGAAAATTCTAGTTTGCTTAAGTAATGTTCCGGATACAACAACAAAAGCAAAATTTAATAATGATAATACAGCTTTTGATACTGCCGGAGTACAATGGATTATTAATCCCTGGGATGAACTTGCGTTAACCAGAGCAATACAACTTAAACAAAATGCTGCAAATTCAATTGAAAATATTACGGTAATCACTGTAGGTGGGAAAGAAGCTGAACCCACTATGAGGAAAGCCTTAGCTATTGGTGCTGATGATGCTGTGCGTATTGATGCTGAAGCTAAAGATGCTTATTTTGTTGCTGCACAAATTGCCGAATATGTTAAAAATAATCCTTACGATATTATTCTTGCGGGAATTGAATCAAGTGATTACAATGGATCTGCAGTGGGAGGAATGTTAGCTGAATTTTTAGATATTCCATCGATTTCAGCTATTTCTAATTTTGATATTGAAAATGGAGAAGTAAAAATTACCCGCGATATTGATGGTGGTAAAGAGCTAGTTACTACAAAACTGCCTTTAGTTGCAATAGTACAAAAAGGTATAGCTAAGGAACCTATGATTGCTGCTATGCGTGGTATTATGATGGCCCGTAAAAAACCTTTAAATGTGGTAAATCCATCAAAAGTTGATGCATTAACGGAAATCACTACTTTTGAAATGCCACAACCAAAACCTCCATGTAAAATGTTTGAACCCGAAAAGATTAAAGAGTTGGTTGACACACTACAAAATGAGGCAAAAGTTATTTAATTTCATAAAATTATAAGTTTTAAAAAACGAATTTAACACGTATAAGATATGTCAGTATTAGTATTTACAGAAAATTGGGATGGGAAATTCAAAAAATTATCATTTGAATTAGTATCCTATGCAAACAAAGTTGCAGAAATGCTAAATACCCAAACCGTTGCCCTCTCTATTGGCAATGTTCAGGAAGATGAATTGAAAAAGTTGAGCAATTACGGAGCTGAAAAAGTAGTTTCTGTACCAAATGATAAATTAAATGTGTTAGATAACCAGGCGTATACATCGGTTATCGCACAGGTTGCAGAAAAAGAGGATGCTAAAGTAGTGGTTATTGCTCACAATAATATGGGAAAAGCATTAGCCCCAAGGCTTTCCGTAAAATTAAAAGCGGGACTGGGTTCTGCTGTTACTAAATTGCCTACAAGTGTTGAACCATTTACTGTTTATAAAAAAGTATTTTCGGGTAAAGCCTTTGCTAATCTTGTTCTTAAATCAGATGTTAAGATAGTTACCTTGGCACAAAACTCTTTCGAGTTAATTGAAAATGCTAAAGATGTTTCAATAGAACAATTTGATGCGCAAATAGGGGAAATTCTTACTACAGTAAAAGATGTGCAGAAACAAGAAGGTAAATTATTATTAACGGATGCTGAAATTGTGATATCTGGTGGCCGTGGTATGAAATCAGCAGATAACTGGAAACCACTGGAAAAGTTAGCAGAAGTATTAGACGGGGCAACAGCATGTTCACGCCCTGTTTCAGACGAAGGATGGAGGCCACATGAAGAACATACAGGCCAAACCGGAAAGATTATTGCTCCCAATCTCTATATCGCGGTTGGTATATCAGGTGCTATTCAACATTTAGCGGGTGTTAGTGGATCCAAATATATTGTAGCCATTAATAACGATAAAGATGCACCTATTTTTGAAGCTGCTGATTATGGCATTGTTGGCGATGCATTAAAAGTGTTGCCTGAATTTATTGATGCGGTTAAAGAAGCAAAAGCAAAATAAAAAATATTTGATATTATTGAAATTTTCAGGCAACAGGTTTTTTTTCAAAAATTAATCTGTTGCCTTTCATTTTAAAGCATAAAGCTATGATGTTAAAACAAATACTGTTTATAATTTCATTAATTATTACCCTGGGAATTTTTACTTATTCGGTGCTTAGATTAATTTCCTTTTTTAAACTTACCAAAAAAGGTTTTCCTATTCGAAATTTTGGAAAGCGATTTATGTTAATGATGAAAGTTGCCATTGGGCAAACCAAAATGTTTAGAAGGCCAATACTAGGATTTATACATGCATTGGTTTTTTGGGGTTTTTGTGTTATTCTTATAGGAAGCATCGAAATGGTTATTGATGGAATTTTCGGCACCGAAAGGGTTTTGAAAGGTTTGGGGATTGTTTATGATGTGATAATTGCATTGGGCGATATTTTTGCACTTATTATTGCTCTGGCGATTTTGATGTTTCTATTCCGACGAATATTTCTACATGTAAAACGGTTTAGCGGAATTGAAATGACCCACAAAACCCATATTGATGCTAATATTGCTTTAACATTAATACTTTTACTTATGATATCCCTGTTAGGGATGAATACTTTTTATTATCAACATGCAACAGCTACTAGCCATGAGGTTTATGGCGTATTCCCTGTAAGTAAGATAATCGCCGGATGGTTTTCCGGAATGCCAGCATCTCAATTGTATGTGCTCCACGAGATAAATTGGTGGATACACATTTTACTTATCTTTTTCTTTGCTAATTACCTGCCTTACTCAAAACACTTTCACGTATTTTTATCGGTTCCAAATGTGTTTCTTAGCCGTTTAGGCCCTCTGGGTAAACTAGATAATATGGAAAGCATTACTAAAGAGGTAAAATTAATGATGGATCCTAATGCCGCATTCCAGGAACCTGCTGAAGGTGAAGAAGAGCAAACCGAACGGTTTGGCGTCAAAGATATTGAAGATGTTTTATGGAAAACTTATTTAGACTCTCTTGCATGTACACAATGCGGACGTTGTACTGCTGTTTGCCCTGCTAATATTACGGGTAAAAAATTGTCTCCACGAAAAATTATTATGGATGTTCGTTCGCGCATGAACGAAAAAGGGCCGATGAAGGTGAAAGATCCAAACTATGATGACGGAAAAGCTTTGTTGCGGGATTATATCACCGAAGAAGAGTTATGGGCTTGTACCACTTGTAATGCCTGTGCACAGGAATGCCCTATAAATATTAATCATCCTACACTAATTGTTGAGCTGAGACGCTACCTTATTATGGAGGAGGCAGCATCGCCAGGCGAATTAAACACTATTTTTAATAATATTGAAAATAACGGTGCCCCCTGGCAATTTTCACAAGAAGACAGAATGTTGTGGGCCGAAGAGCTGTATATTAATGAAAATTAAATTTAAATTTTTTTGATAAATTAAAGTTCGAAACATAAAGATCATGTCAGAAAAAAAACATAAAATAAAAGTTCCTGTAATGGCCGATTTGTTCGCTAATGGCGAAAGACCCGAATATCTTTTATGGGTTGGAAGTGCCGGTGCGTTCGACGATCGATATAAAAAAGTAACCCGTTCATTTGTGAAAATTCTAACGCATTTGAATATTAGTTATGCCGTTTTAGGTGTTGAAGAGTCATCTTCGGGAGATATTGCCCGAAGAGCCGGAAACGAAATGTTGTACCAAATGCAGGCAATGAGTAATATTGAAATTTTAAACGGTTACGAAGTAAAAAAAATCCTAACCTGCGACCCACATGCTTTTAATACCTTTAAGAATGAATATCCCGATTACGGTGGAAATTTCGAAGTCATTCATCATACGCAATTTTTACGTGATTTAATCAAAGAAGGGAAACTGAAAATTAATAGTGATTTATTTAAAAATAAAACCATTACCTATCATGATCCCTGTTATTTAGGCCGTGCTAATGGTGAGTACGAAGCTCCACGTACAGTTCTTGAAGCTATTCCTTCAAAAAAAGTGGAGATGCGACGAAATAAAAGTTTTGCTTTATGTTGTGGAGCTGGCGGAGGACAAATGTTTAAAGAAGCAGAAAAGGGAGATAAAGAAGTTTTTATTGAACGTACCGAAGAGGCTTTGGAAACCGGAGCCGATATTATTGTTACCGCTTGTCCTTACTGTATGGTTATGATGACAGACGGATTAAAATATAAAAATAAAGAAGAAGAAGTTAAAAATTACGATATTGCAGAATTAATTGAACAATCATTAGAATTATAAAATAAATCTTGTAAAAATGGAACAAAAATTAAAAATCAGAGGTGGTGAGTTTCTTCTTAAAGAAATGAATGCTAATGATATTTTCATACCTGAAGAATTTGACGAAGAGCAACAAATGATTGCTCAAACTTGTGATGATTTTTTAGAAACAGAAGTATTTCCTAACCTTGACCGTATTGATGCTCAAGAACCTGGTTTAATGCGGGAAATATTACAAAAAGCAGGGGAGTTAGGGCTGTTAGGAATATCAGTACCTGAAGAATATGAAGGTTTTGGGCAGGATATTGTAACTTCAATGCTTTCAGCCGATAAAATTGGTGCAGGATACTCTTTTGCTGTTGCATATTCAGCGCATACAGGAATCGGAACACTCCCATTGGTTTATTACGGTAACGATGAGCAAAAACAACGATATTTACCGAAACTGGCTTCAGGAGAATTGATTGCATCGTATTGTTTAACAGAGCCCAATGCAGGTTCTGATGCGAATGCAGGTACCACAAAAGCGGTTTTATCCGAAGATGGTAAACATTATATCTTAAATGGCCAGAAAATGTGGATTACCAACGGTGGATTTGCAGACATTCAAACTGTTTTTGCCAAGATTGATAACGACAGAGTTCAAAGTGCATTTATTGTCGAAAGTAAATGGGATGGAGTAGTTATCAACCCTGAAGAGAAAAAGATGGGAATAAAAGGTTCCTCGACAGTACAAATTTTTTATAATGATGTAAAAGTTCCCGTTGAGAATTTGTTGGGACGACGTGGCGAAGGTTTTCGTATTGCCCTTAATATTTTACATATGGGCCGCCTGAAACTTGGGGCTAATGTAATAGGTTCGTGTAAACGAGTGATTACTCAATCAGTAAATTATGCTAATGAACGTAAACAGTTTGGGTCACTAATCGCTAATTTTGGTGCCATTAAACATAAATTAGCCGAACAGGTGATTAAATCTTTTACCAACGAGTCGGCTGTTTATCGTGCCAGCAAAAACGCTTCTGATGTTGCAGAGATTAATAAAGAAGAGGGTATGGAGCACGGAAAAGCAAGCATCGAAGGATTTGCTGAATTTGCTCCCGAAGCTGCTATTATGAAAGTTTATGGTTCTGAAGCATTGGATTATATTGTTGATGAATCTGTTCAAATAATGGGAGGAATGGGGTTTTCTGCAGAAATGCCCGCTGACAGAGCATATCGCGATTCTCGGATTAACCGCATTTTCGAAGGAACCAACGAGATTAACCGTATCCTTATTGCCGATACGATTATCAAACGAGGGCAAAAGGGAGTTATTAAACTATCTGATAAAGCTAAAGAAATATTCGATGGTTTGGAAAATTTAACCGATAATTATCAGCCAAAGGGTTATTTCGAAGATAAATCTTTCTTTATCTGCAATTTTAAAAATACAGCGCTAATGCTTATTGAAGCGGCTGTAAATAAATTTCAACGTAAATTAGTTCACGAACAAGAAGTAATCAATAGTATTGCTGATATTATTATGCATACATATGTTGCTGAATCAACCATGCTTCGTATTAAAAAATTAGAATCTATCAAAACACCCGAGGATATGAAGTTGTATAAAGATATCCTTGATGTTTATGT
>JAYEKP010000020.1:0-5574 GCA_034661075.1 Bacteroidota bacterium | reverse complement strand
TATTTTATACGCACATCCAAAGTGGTTCTTCGTTGATGAAAATAGCAAGAAAAAATATTTTAGCCTAATTTCTTTTATTTCTTTTAATCAGTGCTTTATTGGTGTTAAAAAAATCAAGCGGAATTGCTGTGTATTTTCAATCCTCTATTTTTTACTCATTCTTACTTTATTTATTGATTTTACAGATCTTATTCCCGAAAAAATCTACGATTCTGTGCTGTTTCTTCAGTTTGTCCCTTCGTTACTCACATTGGTAAACATATTTACTATTGGCGGAATAGGATTTCTAATCATAATCATCTTAAATATTTTTTTTGGAAGAGTTTATTGTTCGTTTATTTGCCCGTTGGGAATATTACAGGATATCTTTAGTTATTTATCCAAAAAACTCCGAAGATTAAAAAGATACCGGTACGCTTATATAAAACTTTTTCGTTGGATACGGTATTCATTTTTAGGAATTTTTGTTCTAGGATTAATCTCCGGAGTTACCGTTTTAATTTCTTTTTTAGACCCTTATAATATTTTCGGACGTATTGCTTCTGGTTTAATACGGCCTGGTGTTATAGAAGGAAATAATCTCTTAGCTTCTGTTTTGCAGAAATTTGACATTTATACTTTTTATGTTGTTGATTTAAAACCACAACACTGGCAGGTAATCATTGTTTCTGCTTTTTTCCTGTTATTAATCTTGTTATTTTTTGTTTTTAAGGGACGTTTATATTGCAATACCATTTGTCCTGTGGGAACATTGCTGGGATTTTCTTCTCGGTTCTCGGTTTTTAAAATTCATATCAATAAAAATACATGTACAAACTGTAAGCTATGTGAAAAAGTATGTAAAGCAGGATGTATAAATATCTCAGAACAAAATATTGAGTTTGACCGGTGTGTTAATTGTTTCAATTGCCTTACGGTTTGCCCGGTTGATAGTATTCAATATTCTTTTGCAAAGAAAATAACAAAGCAGGAAAGCCCGGTACCCTCTGAACAAAATCCGAATAATCGGCGACAATTTTTTGCCCTGTTAGCTTTAATTTTTGCAGCAGGAAAAACACGGTCGCAGAATATTGAAGTACATGATACGGCAACTTTTCCGGCTAAAAGAACGGTAGCTGTTTCTCCTCCCGGTTCTGCTTCTATCGAACATTTTAATTCGGGTTGTACAGCTTGTCATTTGTGTGTGAGTGCATGCCCTACGCATGTTTTACAACCAGCTTATACCGATTATGGATTAGTTGGCTTTATGCAGCCTGTTATGGATAATCATGCGGGATTCTGTAACTTCGATTGTATCAAATGTGGCGAAGTTTGCCCTACAGGTGCCATTCAGTTGTTGGATTTAGAAAAAAAACGACAAACACAGATTGGAATAGCTCAATTTGTAAAGCAAAATTGTATTGTAGAAACCGAAGGAACTAATTGTGGGGCTTGTGCCGAGCATTGCCCTACCAAAGCTGTTCGAATGGTGCCTTATCACGGCAGTTTGGTAATTCCTGAAGTTACCGATAATATTTGTATTGGTTGTGGTGCATGCGAATATGCCTGTCCGACCACTCCTTATAAGGCTATTTATGTTGAAGGAAATGCTACCCACCAGTGGGCGCAAAAACCGGAAGAAAAAGAACAGGAAAGAGAAGTTGAAGATGATTTCCCATTTTAAAATTAAAAAGGCTAAACAAATTTTATGGATTTATTGGCAACTTGATTTGGAAAGTAGACCCACTTTGATCGCCGTTTTCATCATTAATTGAGCTAACAGTAATTTCTCCATTCAGATATTTAACCAAGCTCTTACAAATACTTAGTCCAAGTCCAGCTCCATTATATAGTTTCTTTTTTGGATCTATAGCTTTAGTAAATTGATTAAATATTTCTTTTTGTTGTTCTTGGCTTAATCCAATACCTGTATCTTTAATATAAAAGGTTATATGCGAATTTTCTAATTTGTATCCAAAATGTATTTCTCCTTTTTCGGTAAATTTAAATGCATTATCGAGTATATTTAATAATATCTTTTTTACATGGGTTTTATCCGTTTGAATATATAGTTTTTTATTATTAACATCATTATCTAAAATAAATTTTAAATGTTGTTTATTCAAAATGATTTTAAATTCATCAAACTCCGCATATAGATCTTCTATAACCTGATGAATGTCAACTTTACTAATATTTATATCAATTTGGTCAGTTTCTATTTTTGAAATGGTTATAATGTCATCAATAAGTTTCATTAATGTATTTGCATTCTGTGTAACATGATGAACCATTTCGTCTTTTAAAGTATTTCTTACCTCCGGATCAATAAGTAAATTAGAAAATCCAACAATGGCATTCATGGGAGTACGAATTTCATGGCTCATATTGGCTAAAAAGGCCGATTTTAATCGGTCTGATTCTTCTGCTTTATCTTTGGCTTTTATCAATTCAGCTGTACGTTCTTGTACTATTTCCTCCAAATATTTGCGGTGTCTTTCTAATTCAAAGTTTGCTTTTTCAAGATTTTTGGATTTTGTTAAGATATCTCTTCGCTGTTTAAGTACTTTATTAAGATAAAATGATTTTTTTTGATTTGCCTTGATTAATGTCGTGTAGGTTACATCTCTCACAAATTCTATAGCAATAGACATAAGAGATACTAATATAAAACTGGTTACAAACCGTAACATAAAAATGTTATCATAATTTGGGAGAAAATCTGGTTGAATAAAAAATAAAGCGAGAGTTCCTGAAAGTAGTAATGCAACAAAAAAGGTCCCCTGGCTTAATCCTAAAATAAATAAACTTAATAATGGATAAGTATAATACCAAACAAAACCTGTTTTTTCTTGACCCCCGCTGATAATAAAAAAGAATTCCAGAAAAGTAACAACAATAACCAATAGCTTCCCACTTTTTTGGAAATTTTTCGAAAGTCGAAGGAAAATAAAATTTATTAATAGAACCAGCGAAAATCCAAACAATACAATGGAGTACCATATTTCGTAATTAATAAGGGTTTTTATCCCATAATATATTAAGAAAATTAATCCCAGGATGGAGAATGTATTAATAATAATAGCCTTTCGTGTGGAATCTGATTCGTAGTCTCCGTTAATCCCACTGGTAATAATATTTATAAATATTTCTTTAAACTTTGTCGGCATAAATAATTGGTAGCTATAATTTTATTTTAATAAACGTGTTTTTACTAAAGATGTTTTTTTTATTTGATTATAGACAATTTTTTATTGATAAAGATTATTTTTAAGGGTTTAAAACAATTTGATTTCTCAGATTGTTTCTACAAATGATTTTTGTATAAAACAGTTTTAACTGAAAATAAAAATTGTACATTTACTAAAGATAAAATAAATATGAGTAAAACTCAAAATATGGATATACTTACCGGGAAGAATCTATACTATATTTTTCTTGCGGAGGCACATAAAATTATTGAACATCAGAAGGAGCTGAACGATATCAATGTTTTTCCTGTTCCCGATGCGGATACAGGTTCTAATCTTGCATCAACCATACGTTCTATAGTTGAGAAAATTAGGCCTGATAAATCGTACAAAGAAACGGCTGATTCCATTGCTAATGCTGCTTTAGACGGCGCTCGTGGTAATTCGGGAGTAATTTTTGCTCAGTTTCTTTACGGAACAAGCAACGAAACCTGCGATTGCCAAGAAATGAGCATCGATAAGTTTGCCCAATCGGTTAAAAATGCCGTCGATTATATTTACGAAGCGATTGCCGAACCTGTGGAAGGAACCATGTTGACCGTTATTCGCGAATGGGCAGAACATATTTATTCGAGCAAAGAAAAAGTGAAGGATTTTCAGGAACTACTGATTGATTCCTACCAGGTGGCTAAAAAATCATTAACCGAAACAACCCTTAAGTTAAAAGTACTGGCTAAATCAAATGTGGTGGATGCCGGAGCTAAAGGCTTTGTATTATTCCTTGAAGGGATATTAGAATTAATTCATACTAAAGATATTCGTAAATTAATTATATCAAAAGAAGATCCCCTTGAATTAAATTTTGATGATTCGATTTCTCATGAAACCTTAACCTACCGTTATTGTACTGAGGCACTAATAAAAGCTGAAAAGATTGATAAAAACGAATTAAGAAAAGTTATTAAATCGTTCGGGGATTCCTTGGTTATTGCCGGATCTGAAAAAATGGTTCGAATTCATATACATACCGACCAGCCACAAAAACTTTTTAATGCAGTAAAAGATTTTGGTGTAATGACCTATCAGAAAGCGGATGATATGTACCGACAATATGAAGTTGCTCATAAAAGAAAACATAGAATTGCCCTCGTTACCGATTCTGCGTGCGATTTATCCCCCGATTTAATCGATTATCATCAAATTCATTTTGTTCCGATTAATATTTTTATTGGCGAGAACCATTACCTGGATAAGGTTACGATGCATCCACAGAATTTTTACGATTTGGTGGATGAAAACAGGGAGTTTGCCAAAACAGCACAGCCCAACGAAAAAGCATTTGAAAACCTGTATGCTTACCTTGCTTCGCATTACGATTCGATCATTGCCGTGCATCTGACCAGTAAATTTAGCGGCACCTATCAAAGCAGTGTAAAATCAGCCGAAAAAATAAGTAAGGAATTTAATAAAACAATTACGGTTGTTGATTCGCGTAATCTTTCTGGTTCTTTGGGATTAATTGCTTTACGAATAGCTCAGGAAATCGAAAAGGAAACAAGTCATGATAAGATTGTTGAACAAATTGAGTCATGGATTCGTAAATCCAAAATTTTGGTAAGTGTTAAAAATTTAAAATACATGGTACGTGGTGGACGAGTAAGCCCAATGAAAGGAAAAATAGCATCTTTAATGAATGTAAAACCCATTGTATCAATGAATCCTGATGGTACATCCACTCTTTTTGATAAAGCTTTTAGCCAAAAAGGGAATATGAAAAAAGTAATTAAACATATAGATAATAACCTGAAGAATAATAAATTGTGGAATTATATTGTATTACATGCTAATAATTTGGATGGAGCCAACTGGTATATCGACAAGTTGAAAGATTTAACAGGAAAAGACCCTGTTTCGGTGGTAAATATCTCACCGGTTATTGGTTTAAGTGCCGGACGTGGCGCCGTCTCTGTTGCTTATATGACAGTATAAAATTTAATGGCTAATAAATAAAATGATCTTTTTCAGGCATTACAATCCACAAAATAATATATACAATAATACCAGGGAAAGCAGCACTAAAAATACTTAAAACAAGATACAAAATCCGTACTAGGGCAATGTCCCAACCAAAATATTCGGCAATGCCGGCACAAACACCGGCAATAACCTGGTTTTGCGAACGGGTGAGTTTTTTTTGATAGGTCATATAATTATTTTTTTCAAAAATAATTCTAAATATTATAGATAACAAAATAGCAGGGAATAAATTATATTTACACTCATAGCTGTCCTAAATATTTTTAAAATTAAAAAATACAAACGTAATTACAGGTATTTTGGACAGATTTTTACTATTATTAAAAACGAATCCCCCCATTTAAATAAAATCCCTTGTTTATATTTG
>JAYEKP010000019.1:0-26153 GCA_034661075.1 Bacteroidota bacterium | reverse complement strand
AACAAATCTATCAGGATATTTATAAAATAGTACAGGCAAAAAATCATCACCCACTAAATCCCGAAACGGGACATCATAAAAGATTTCTTAAAGCTCAATTAGAACAGATTGAAAAATTATCGAGAGCATATCCCTTTATTGATTTAACCGAGGAATTGATTTTTTTTAATAAAGGGTTATAAAAGAATTATCTTTTAATGACTTTAATTATTATTGTGTTTTAAGATCTAAGTATTTGTTTAGTACTGAAAGTAATTTCTTAGGATTCACAGGTTTTGTAATATACTCGTTAATGCCTAAAAGGTATCCTTTTTCAATTTCTACGGGCATAGCATAAGCCGATTGAAAGATAATCGGAATATTTTTATTTAAGGATTTAATTTGTTTTGTAGCTTCAAAACCATCCATTTCAGGCATTTTAATGTCCATAATAATTAGGTCAATATTTTGATGTTTTTTAAACAACCTAACTGCTTCTTTTCCATTCGTAGCTCTGATCAATTTAGCCTTGGTTCTTTTTAGTACTTCCTCTATATAAAAATAATTATTTGGTTCATCTTCGGCAATGAGGATTGTTTTATTTACCCATTTGTATGTTTTATTATTGGTTGAATTTTCTTTTTTCTTTTGAATTTTTTGAATTTTTTGAATTTTTTTAAAAGGGATTGTGAAATAAAAATTTGAACCCGAACCACGAAAAGATTCTACCCATATTTTACCTCCTAATAGTTCTGTAAGGCTCTTACAAATGGCAAGTCCTAAGCCTGCACCACGATATAATTTTGTTTTATCATCTTCAATTTTTCTGAAACGTTCAAAAATTACTTCTTTTTTCTTTTGATCCATTCCTATACCACTATCTTTTACATAAAAAAGGAGAGTGTCCGATTTTTGAATTTCGTACCCAAATTTTATAAATCCCTCGTTGGTAAATTTTAGAGCGTTGTCAATAAGGTTTGAAATAATTTGGGTTAAACGGAGAGGATCGGTAAGGATAATTATATTTTGTTTTTTTTCAGCCAGGTGAACGGAAAGATCAATATTTTCTTTTCCTTTTTGTTTTTTTATTTCAAGGTATGATTTATAAATATCCATTAAAGTTTGATTTACATCACATTCTTTAGGAATAATTTTTAATTGGCTCGCTTCAATTTTAGAAATGTCTATGATATCATCAATAAGTTGTAAAAGATTATTTCCACTATTGTGGATTAATTTTATATAATTTTGTTTTTCTTCGGGTGAGATGGATGAGTCGGGCATTGTAAGTAATTCAGTAAACCCGAGAATGGCGTTCATAGGAGTCCTTATTTCGTGCGACATGTTTGCTAAAAAAGCAGATTTTAGTTTGTCGCTTTCTTCGGCTTTCATTTTTGCTTCGAGCAGATTTCTTTCAGCCTTGTCGCGGGCAGCTTCTCTGTTTAAGATTTGTTGAAGCATATTATTAAAATCCTCGTAAAGTACGCCTATTTCATCATTGCTTTTTCTTTCAATTTGTATGTTGTAATTACCTTTTTTTGATATTTTTCGGGTAAGTTTTGCTAATTCAAGTAAGGGTTGTGATATAGGTTTCTGCAAACCACGCGCAAGAATAAACGATAAAATAATCATCCCGGCTGACACGCCCATCATAATGAAAACATACTTTTTAATTTTATCTGTTAATATTGAGGAATCCACTTCAGTAATAATAATACCATATTTAAAATCCTGATAAATAATTGGATCCTCAATGGTTAATACTCCCGATTCGAAACGATATTTTGAGTCTGCTAAATTATCAGGATCATCGTATAACGGAGGAATAAATATTTCATTTGTTTTTTTATAAGATGCAAATAATAATCCGTTTCGATCATAAATTGCTCCACTCATAAAATCAGGAAGTGATTCGAGTTTAGATAATATCTCTTCGGCTCCTTCGTTATCATCAAATGTTAGCGATGCTACGGAGTAATCTCCAACTAACTGAGTATTTAAAATTGCATTAGCGAGCAGGTTTTTTTTTAAACTGTTAATGTCATTAATTCCAATAATGGTAAAACCAACGATAAGCGTAACACTGCTGGTAAGCAGTATAATGCCAACAATTTTATTTTTTATAGACATCTTTTGAAAAAACTTCCTCATTTTTATTCTTCTATTGGTTCTACTATTCTAGCTGAGTTTAGTAAATAGAAACTCATTTGTAAAGGTGATTTTAGTATAGCTGTTTCATTTATTTCAAAACGTAACTTATTGTCTTTTTCAAAAAAATTAATTAACACCCCTTTTTCTGCAAATCCTTTTGTTTCGCCAATCGTTAATATGGGTTGTTGTTTGGTTATTGCAATAATTTGATCGATGCTCTTTTTTTCAGATTCGGCGATAAATAAGATATGAGATCCCTGAATCTCATTAAAATTATGAATATTTTTAATAATTACACGTTTATTTTTTATTTCTTGCATAGCATAAATTTGGTTAAGATTCTCGGTTAAAGGAGTTTCTCCAAGAACAGCTATTATAAAGGGCTCATCTGGATTGTCTGTTAAGCTTTCTTTGGGCCAGGTTATAAAACGCGAAAATTTCTCTAAATAAACAGCCTTAAGTACATAAATACTTGCTTGTGAAAATCCCTGTATTGACAATAAAGATAAAAAAATGATGAGTCCTGTTCTTTTAAATACAGACCAGGATAAATTATATTTTATGGTTATATGTTTAATAAAATTTATGCTCACAAGTTATTTCTCATAGTGGGTCAATTCAATATACTGATTGTTTTCAAAACTCCATATTACAATTTTGGGAACTGGATCACCATTAATATCAAAATTAATAGGGCCTGATGCTCCCTCATAATTAATTAAACGGTCTTTTAGTAAAATATTTTTTCCAACATCAAATTCATTTACATTAATTTTAATTACCTCATTGTTTGAGCCATAATCATCAATACCTGAAATTCCGCGTAAATATTGTTTAATCTGTAAAGGATTTGTGGTGTTTCCTTTTTGCATTGCATATGCCAAACAATAAACCGCATCGTAAGCATGTTCTGAGTATGTGGCTGGTAAAAATCCATACCTTGATTTGTAATTATTTTTATATAATGCATAATTGGGGTTTCCCTCGTTTGTACTGGATATTCCTACAATATCATCTAGCAACTCGGGGTTTCCGTTGGTTAAAATCTCTTCGGGTAAAATCCCGTCATTTACAAAAATATAGGGTTTTTTATTTAACGATTGATATTTTGAATTATTGAAAATATGATGAGTAAGAACCGCAATTTCAGAATTGAAAGCAACAATAAAAAGTACATCAATTTCGCTATTAAAAATGGTACTCATTTTATATTCAAAATCGTAAGTGCTTAAATTTACTTCATTAGGAAAACTTACATTTGCTTTAACGTTACCACCTAATTCAGTAAACATTTCCAAAATGATACTCGACAGGTCAGTACCAAACCGGTCATTTCTAAATAAAATAGCGGCATTGTTTATTTGCAAAGAATCAATACAATATTCGGCAGAAATAGTACCAAAAGTATAGTCTGAAGGGCAGGTACGCCAAATTAAATCGTTGTCATCAAGCAAAGTAATCTCGGGTGTCGTAGCTGCATAACTCATCATTAACATATTGTTTTTCATACATTCTTCAGCCATCTCAACAGCAACAGAAGAGAACGTAGGGCCAATGATGATATCAATATTTTGCTCATATAATTCATATACCAGATCAACGCCTGTTTCAGGATTTCCTCCAGAGTTCTTAAAAATTAGTTCTATTTCTCTGCTCTCTCCATTTATTACTAAACCCCCTTTTTGATTTATCTCTTCCATTGCCAGCTGTGCTCCAAAAAACATATTTTCAACTTGCTCGCGTAATATGGATACATCTCCCACAACGGCTATCTTTACGGGATTTTTATATTGCTTTTTGTTAAAATCTTCGGTTAGTTTTTCGCAACTTGATATAAAGACTGCAAAACCAATAATAAAAACCAATATTTTATATCTCTTCAACTTGTCCATTGCCCCATAGGATTAAATATAATGTGTAAATCGAAAATAAACAGATCTTCCTAATGATGGGATATCATAATTATTAAAACCTGGATAATGATACTTATAATCTAATAAATTTTCAATTTTTAATATAATTCTTGATCTACTATTTTTTATAATTTCTAAATCAGTGGAGGAAATCATTAAGTCTATTACATAGTAAGAATCTATCTCATACCGGTTTGTGGCATAATCAATAGGATCGAAAATAAAATTATTTTGATCGCTGGCAATTCTCGAGCTAATGTAGCGAGCTTCTAAGTTTAAATTTAAATAATAATCGGGGAAATGTAGTATATTCCCAAACTTTATCATATGTGATGGATATAACGCGGTGTTCACTTTAATTCTTTGTAAAATAGGATCGCTTTTTTCTAATATACTTTTTTGGTAAGCATAATTTAAATAACAAGTTTTGTTTTTTTGAGAATAATTTATTTCTGCTTCTATCCCTCCAGAATAAATATTTGAAATATTCCCTGCGGTTATATTTGAAACTTGTCCATAAGGTAAAAGATACTCAATCTTATCTTCGATTTCTGTGTAAAAAAGGTTTGTATTAAAATTTATTTTTTCTGATAATTTCCCTATGATAGCCCATTCCAATGTTTTTGCTTTTTCAGGTTTCAGGTCAGGGTTTCCTACAAATCCACCGGGACTAATATAGTTTGTGTAAAGTTGAGTAGATGAGGGCGCATTAAATGAGGTTCCGTACATTAATTTAGTACTTAACTCATTATTTAAATGGTAAACGGCAGCAAGCCGGTATGTTAATACATTGCCATAAATATTGTGTATGTCGTATCGATAGCCTCCTGTAAATGTTAAGTCTTCAAGAAAAGAAAGATCGAAGAATTTCGTCGGATTAAATATCATTTGAAGAAATACGCCAAAATTTGTAAAATATTTCTCGCCATCGGTACCTCCGGGATTAAGATTTCTTATTCCTGAAGTATTCATGGTATAAAATTTTTGATGATCGTGAATATCCGATGTAAAATCAACCCCTAATGAGACAATATTTATGTCATCGAAGAAATATGAAAAATTTCCGTTTATGTCGTAACTATTATATTTCATTTCTCTTTCAATCCATTCGGAAGGATCCGTATTATCGTCAAAAATCTCATTATTTACTGGCCTCCCAGAGCTATGTGCAAAAGTAAAATCAGCCGAAAACTTGTCAAGTAACATTTTGGAATATTGAAGTCTTTCAAAAGAATTAAAAAGGATTATTCGGTTATTATGGGTTAATGCTCCCCAATCAGCAAATTCGGCATGTGAGTTTACATTCTGATTAACCATGTCAAAAGTAAATTTTCCCCAATCTTCGGTTTCGTAATTCATTTTAATATAAACATTCGTAGGGTTCGATTCGTTTTTCTTGCTTATGTCCTCCGATGAATAAATGCTTTGACCGGGAATGTTTTGTGGTTTAAGGTTCGAATAATCAAATTGGGCATAAGTGCTTGCAAACAAGAAATCGAAATTCTTTTTAGCGCCTCCAATAATGGTGCTTAAACCAAACGAGGTGTTTTGGTTAGATCTTCCTAAAAAATGAGACACAGCATTTGCATTAAGATTACTTCCTTTTTTAGTGATTATATTTATTACTCCTAAAAAGGCATTTTTCCCATAAAGGGCAGAGTTGGGGCCACGTATAACTTCAATTTTATCAATCGCTTCAACAGGGATTAACGATAATCCCAGATAATTATCAGCATTGGAGCGAAAAGAAATATTTTGTCCATCAATCATTACTTTTACTAATCTTGAATAACTTCTAACCCCTCCATTAATGCCACGTATTCCCATGTTGGGTTGGAAATGATCGGTAATAAAATCAACCCCGGCAATACTACTAAGTGCTTCGTCAATGCTTGTATATCCTCGTTCTTTTATTTGGTTTGCAGTAATTACGGATACAATGGATGGGGCATCGATGATACTTTGGTGTTGCCGAACGGCCGAAACAATTTCGACGTCCATTAAATCTTCTAATGAAAGTTTAAAAAGCCGGCTGGCTGAAAGGGTATCAGGTTCTTGAGTATAAGCGTTTAATGTAAAACAAAAACCGATGATAAAAAGAGTAAATGACTTGATACCGTTAATTTTCATTTTTTTAAGATATTTAGAAAGTGTAATTTATAGAAAAATATAAATCAATCCTAAAATATATAGATAATATTTTATATACGAAGACCCGATGTACAATTGTTACACATTTTTATTCTTTTTCGGTTTCTTAGAATTTGATATCTAAAATGATTAAACCCTGATGATTGCCAAATTTGCAAAAGATTATTTTTATGCATATTTCCCATTTTATGATCCGCATTTTTGTCGAAACAACAAGGGATTACATCACCGTTCCACGTCGTAACTATTGTACTCCAAATCCTGAAACATCTGTTTTTTAATTTATTTTTAATGAGGGTTTGATTGTTTTTTGAAGTATATCTTGAATATCGATTATTTAGTGGCAATAAATCCAATTTATCATTTACAGATTCTATCTGTGCCGTTTTTAATTCTATTTTGTTTGCACCGATAGATTTTCCAAGGGACTTAATCTCTTTAATTTGGTGTTCGTTAAATCGGAAAACAAGAAATTGGATAATTATTTTTGGATGTTTTGTATGATATTTTTTCTTAAGATTTGATAAAATCTTAATTCCGGAAATTACTTTTTGCAGTTCTCCACCTTTTCGGTATTTCTCATAGGTTTCCTGATTTACACCATCCACCGATATAATAATTTCATCGAGCCCCGACTCGATAATCTTTTGTGCATTTTCGTGGGTTATAAAATGTCCGTTTGTTGACGTGCAGGTGTAAATTTTTTGTTGATGTGCATAGGTAATAATATTAAAAATCTGTGGATGTAAAAATGGTTCTCCTTGAAAATAGATCATCTGATAAAATAACCAGGGAGAGAGGGTATCAATAATGTTTTTATAATCGGATATCCTTAAATATCCTTTTTCTCTGCGTGATGAATTATTCCCTGTTGGACATTCAGGACAATGCAGATTGCAATAATTCGTTGGTTCAACCGTAAGGCTTATTGGTTTGCCCCAAAGAAAAACCCTTTTGCAAACAATGGAAATAAAATAGCTGATTAATATTTTAAACGCATTAAAAAATTTGATCAAAGAAAAATAACGTATCCAATACACTTTTTGCTAATTAACTTCTAAAATTTTAAAAAGCTCATCCAATTTTGGTGTAAGAATAATCTCTGTACGTCTGTTTTTTCTTCTTGCTTCGGAGGTTTTGAGTGGATCAATAGGTACATATTTGCTTCTTCCTGCAGCAATTATTCTACTTCCTTTTATATTGGGGTTTTCCATTAATATACGCACAATTGCTGTTGCCCTTTTTACACTTAAATCCCAGTTATCTTTTATTGCATCGCTTGGAATATAGGGTACATCGTCAGTATGGCCTTCAACCATAATGTTAATGTCCGGATTTTTCCCTAATACATCAGCCAGTTTTTTTAATGCGCTAACTCCTTTGGAGTCAACAACAGTACTTCCTGATTTAAATAAAAGTTGCTCTTCCAGGGAAACATACACCTTCCCATTTCTGATATCTACGGCCAGCCCTTCATCGGCAAAACCGATTAAAGCTTTGGATACTTTATCTTTAAGTACATTAACAACAGAGTCTTTCCGATTTAAAATAGTTTCTAATTCAACCAGTCGTGCATTTTTTGACTCAAGTTCTTTTTCATAAGCATTTAGTTTGTTTCTTTCAGCCCTTAAGTTATCTTCTAATTTGCGTAATTCATCTTCTTTTTCAATAATTTCTGATTGGGTGTTTTGTAACTCTTTTAATAATTTTTTTGTTTCATTTATATTCCCGGAAAGTAGCTGTTCTTGAGACTCCTGGAGTTGATTATATTGTTTGTTTATTTTATCATATTTAATTTTTACCGCATGAAGCTTTGTTGTTTTTTCGAGGCTGTCTTGTTGCAGATTCTCTATCCTTTTTTGCAGCTGCTCCGTTTTTGCTTTCAGCTCTGTATTTGTAATGGTTAAATTTTTATTCTCATCTTTTAACAATTCCCGTTCTTCTTCGCATTTTTTAGCACTTTGTTGCACCTCCTCGAATTGTTTAGCAGGCACACATCCCGAGAAAATAATTAACATGATGAAAAATAAATGGTAAGATTTGAATTTTGAATGCATATCAATAATTTTGGTTATTATGGGTTAAAGATAATAAATTTGTTAGAGCAAAGATATAAAATATGTTGTATTCCGAATACGTTAATACGAAGTTAAAATTATTCATATCTTTGCAAAGAATATTTGTATGTTATGTCAAGTGAATTATTAAAAAACATCCTTTTCCCGGAAGATCTGAAAAAATTATCTATTGAAGATCTTCCGAAGTTAAGCCAGGAGCTCAGGCAATTTATTATTGATGTAGTATCTTTTAATCCCGGGCATTTTGGTGCAAGTTTGGGGGTTGTTGAATTAACCGTTGCTTTGCATTATGTTTTTAATACTCCTTATGATAAGATTGTTTGGGATGTAGGGCATCAGGCGTACGGACATAAAATTCTTACCGGCCGGCGAGAGGTGTTTCATACCAACCGAAAATACAAAGGAATAAGTGGTTTCCCAAAACCTTCCGAAAGTGATTACGATGCTTTTGGAGTGGGACACTCATCTACATCCATTTCGGCCGCTTTAGGCATGGCAAAAGCATCTCATTTAAAAAATGAGAAAGACAGGCAGGTTGTCGCAGTTATAGGTGATGGATCAATGACAGCAGGAATGGCATTTGAAGGGCTAAATAATGCTGGTTCCGCAAAAGAAAATATGCTGGTTATCTTAAATGATAACAATATGGCCATAGACCCCAATGTTGGTGCTTTAAAAGAATATTTGCTTGATATTACCACATCTAAGACTTATAATAAATTTAAAAATGATGTTTGGAATCTTTTGGGGCACTTAAATAAATTAGGCCATAATTATAGAAAAATTGCTCAACAAATTGAAAATTCCGTTAAAACATTTCTCCTCAAGCAGAGTAATCTTTTTGAATCGATGAATTTTAGGTATTTTGGCCCCGTGGATGGCCATGATGTGGTTTTTCTTACAAAAATTTTATCTGATTTAAAAGATATTCCAGGCCCCAAATTATTGCATGTAGTAACTCAAAAAGGCAAAGGCTTTAAGCAAGCCGAGCAGAATCAAACCGCATGGCATGCTCCCGGCAAATTTGATAAAACAACCGGAGAAATTTTAAAAGTTAAATCAGATAAGCCTGTTGCACCAAAATATCAGGATGTTTTTGGACATACTTTATTGGAACTGGCCCAAAAAAATGATAAAATTGTTGGAATTACCCCCGCAATGCCAACAGGATCATCATTGAATATTATGATGAAAGAAATTCCTGAACGGATTTTTGATGTAGGCATTGCAGAGCAACATGCTGTTACTTTTTCTGCAGGACTAGCTATTGAAGGAATGTTGCCGTTTTGTAATATCTATTCCTCGTTTATGCAACGAGCATACGATCAGGTAATCCATGATGTAGCTATTCAAAAGTTAAATGTTGTTTTCTGTCTCGACCGTGGAGGGTTAGTAGGTGAAGATGGCGCTACACATCATGGGGTATATGACCTGGCTTATATGCGCTGTATTCCCAATATGATTGTTTCTGCCCCTTTAAATGAAGAAGAATTACGCAATTTAATGTATACAGCACAGTTGGAAAATCATGGACCTTTTTCCATTCGTTATCCAAGAGGTAGAGGGGTTATGACGGAATGGAAAACACCTTTTAAAAAAATAAAAATTGGAAAAGGACAACAGATAAGAAAAGGAGAAGATATTGCTATTCTGTCGATTGGACATGTGGGCAATGATGTAATGGAAGCCTCTAAAATATTAGCCAAAAGTTATCAAATCGATGTGGCACATTACGATATGCGATTTGTTAAACCTATTGATGAAGAGATTTTACATGTTGTAGGTAAAAACTTCAAAGCGGTAATTACAATTGAAGATGGTACTATTATTGGAGGCTTTGGAAGTGCAATACTTGAGTTTATGAATGATCATGGATATAATCCTGTTATTAAGCGAATGGGCGTACCTGATAAATTTATTGAACAAGGAACACCTCAGGAATTACATCATGAATGTGGATTTGATGTACAAAGCATTATAAATGAGGCTAAGGCACTTACCAAACCCAACATTTTATCTAATGTGGGATGATCTTTTTTTTATGAAACAATAAAAATAAATTTTGCCGAACAAAAAGTATTATCTATTTTTGCACACGCAAAGGTTCATTGTTTATTATGCCTGGATGGCGGAATTGGTAGACGCGCTGGTCTCAAACACCAGTGGACATTAGTCCGTGTCGGTTCGAGCCCGACTCCAGGTACTATTAACAGAACCCTCTTTTAAGAGGGTTTTTTTGTATTGTTTAAAACTTTCTGACTTATGAATAATTCTGAATCATTACATCCATATAAAGAAAAACAAATTGAATATGATAAGCGCTACCTTGAAATGGCTAAAATTTGGTCTAAAAATTCTTATTGTGTCAGACGAAAGGTAGGTGCATTAATTGTTAAAGGTAAAATGATTATCTCCGATGGATATAATGGCACTCCTTCGGGCTTTGAAAATGTTTGTGAAGATGAAAATAATGTTACAAAACCCTACGTTTTACATGCTGAAGCCAATGCCATTACAAAAGTTGCCAAGTCAAACAATAGCTCCGAAGGAGCTACGTTATATGTTACTACATCTCCTTGTATGGAATGTTCAAAATTAATCATTCAATCGGGGATAAAAAGAGTTGTTTTTTGTGATAAGTATCACAATACAGAGGGATTGCAGTTACTAGAAAGAGCAAATATTGAAATTGTACATTTGAAATTATAAATCATGCATAATGGCCGAAAAGAAAATTAATAAAATATATTTACCCATACTATTTGCTATTATATTGATAGCAGGAATTATACTTGGAAGTTCGTTGAGTAAAAATAACGGAAATCATTCTTCTTATGTTTATCAAGGGGAAGATAAGTTGCTCCGTATTATTAATTACATTGAACAGCGTTATGTAGATACGGTATCAAGAGAAGAATTAGAGAATGCTGCTATCCCTGCAATATTAGAGGAATTAGATCCGCATTCGGTATATATCCCGGCCAAAGATATGCAGCAAGTAAGTGAAGATTTACGAGGAAATTTTGAAGGTATTGGCGTAGTATTCAATCATCAAACCGATACGGCAATTATTATCAATGTTATATCAGGTGGCCCGTCTGATAAAGCAGGAGTAATAGCTGGCGACAGAATCATTAAGGTAAACGATTCTCTTGTTGCCGGACAAAATCTTCCAAGTAATGATCTAGTGGGAATGCTAAAAGGAGAGATGGGAACAAAGGTAAAAGTTAGCCTGGAGCGGAAAGGTGTTCCTGAACTGATTGAGGTGGAAATTATTCGGGATAAAATACCACTTTATAGTGTGGATGTTGCTTATATGGTAACCAACGAAATTGGATATATTAAAATAAACAGATTTGCCGAAACAACGTTTAAAGAGTTTTTAGAAGGTGTTGAAAAATTAAAAAAACAAAATTTAAAGAAACTTATTATTGACCTACGGGGCAACAATGGAGGATACATGGTTGCTGCTACCAATATAGTGGATCAGTTTTTAGAGGAAGGACAGTTAATTGTTTATACCGAAGGAAAAGCTAGTCCACGACAAGAAATTTATTCTACCTCACGCGGAGCATGTAAGGATGTCGAGGTAGCTGTTTTACAAGATGAATGGGCTGCGTCAGCCAGTGAAATATTAGCCGGCGCTATACAGGATAATGATCGCGGAACAATTATTGGCCGACGATCGTTTGGGAAAGGATTAGTGCAAGAAGCCTATCCGCTTTCCGACGGATCGGTTATCAGACTTACTATAGCACGATATTATACACCCACAGGACGTAGTATTCAAAAGCCTTATAGTGATGATAAAATGGAATATTATAATGACATTTATAATCGATTTCAACATGGAGAGTTTGAAGCTGAGGATAGCATTCAATTTGCTGATTCATTAAAATACATTACCCCAGAAGGGAAAGAGGTTTTTGGTGGAGGTGGTATTATGCCCGATATTTTTGTACCTATCGATACTACAGGTTATTCAAAATATTATTCTGAAATTGTTCAAAAAGGAATCTTACAGGATTTTACATTTAATTATGCAGATGAAAACCGAGAAAAATTGAATCAGTTTAAGACTGCTGAGGAGATTGCTAATTATTTAAATTCAGTTGAAATTTTTGATCAGTTTGTTGCTTATGCCTCACAAAAAGGAGTACAGCAAACGGTTAAAGGGTTTGATAAATCCCAAAAAGTAATTGATACGCAAATTAAAGCACATATTGCAAGAAATATACTGGATAACGATGGCTATTATCCAATTATAAAAGAAATTGACAGAACCCTGAATGTTGCAGTTAAATTTTTAGAAAAAAATTAAATTCATATTAAACCCTTTTTATCTTTAAAAGTCATATTAGTGAATTAGAATTAAATGGTAGATTTAATTCATAATTTTGGGTTTTTAGGTTAGTTGTAGGCACTCTGGGGAGAGTGCCTCTCTTTTTTTATAAAAAACCAGATGCTTATTCCTTATATCATTTTTTGAACTTCAAAATATTTTTAATTCAAAAGATTCAGCTGAACAATTTTTACTCCTTTGTGTTTACTGTATTAATAAAATAATTGAACACGAATGAAAAATATTAATATATATCTATTATATTTTCTGATGTTGCCAGGTACAATTATAGGTCAACAAAAAAGTACTGGAGAGATTGAGGGGAGAGTTTTTAATAGCAAGAATAATGAACCTGTTCCTTTTGCAAATGTTGTAATATTCCAAACAACCATAGGTTCGGCTTCAAATTTTGATGGGGAATTTTTATTTACCGGAATAAAACCGGGATTTATTAAGATACAGGTTTCTGCTGTTGGATTTAAAACCTATATTTCAGAAGAGATAATGGTTACCAACGCAAAAAGAGTTTTTTTAAATATCCCGTTGGAAGAAACATCGATAGCGCTGGATGAAGTGGTTGTTAAACCATCCCCTTTCAGGAAAACTGAAGAAAGCCCTCTATCTTTACGTCGAATAGGAATTCAGGATATTGAAAAAAGCCCTGGTGCAAATCGTGATATTTCGAAGGTTATTCAATCTTTCCCGGGAGTGGCATCAACACCGGTACAACGAAATGATGTTATTGTTCGTGGAGGCGGGCCCAGCGAGAATTTATTTTATCTCGATGGTGTTGAAATCCCTAACATTAATCATTTTGCTACCCAGGGAGCTTCAGGAGGGCCGGTGGGGATTATTAATGTGGATTTTATTCGCGAAGTAGATTTTTATTCGGGGGCTTTTCCGGCAAATAGAGGGAATGCGTTAAGCTCGGTATTGGAATTTAAGCAAAAAGACGGAAACAAAGAAAAATTAGAAACACAAGGTACATTGGGAGCTTCAGAAGTTGCTTTAACCTTTGACGGACCCGTAACTGAAAATACAACTTTTATTTTTTCAGCCCGACGATCTTATCTTCAAATTTTGTTTGCCGCTTTAGAACTCCCATTTTTACCCACATATAATGATGCACAGGTTAAAATTAAAACCCGTTTTGACGAAAAAAATGAACTTACAATAATTGGGTTGGGTGCTATCGACCAATTCGATTTAAATTTTGATGCTAATGATACGGAAGATCAACGCTACATTTTAAATTATATTCCAGTGAATGAACAATGGAGCTACACGGTTGGCGCTGTGTTTAAGCATTATAGAGAAAAAAGTTATGATACCTGGGTTTTAAGCAGAAATGCACTGAATAATCGATCCTATAAATATCAGGATAATATTGAAGTAGATTCATTATTAACATTTGATTATTTATCCGAAGAATCCGAGACAAAATTCAGGTACGAAAATACAACCCGTAGCGATAATGGATATAAAATAAATTATGGTGCAGGAGTAGAATATGCAAAATATACAAATGATACTTACCGAAAACAATTTGTGGGCACTGCAACACAAATAATTAATTACAATACTGCATTAGATTTATGGTCGTGGTCCGTATTTGGACAAATCAGTAAAGAATATTTGGGGGAGAGGTTATCTCTTTCTTTGGGAGCAAGAACCGATGCAAATAACTATTCATCAGAAATGTCCAATTTGCTTTCGCAATTTTCACCACGCTTTTCTGCCTCGTATCAATTAAAAGCTGATTTATCTATTAATTTTAATACAGGGCGTTACTATCAGCGCCCGGCATATACTACATTAGGATTTAGAGATGCTACAGGCGAGTTAATCAATAAATCAAACGGATTAAAATATATTTCTGTTGATCACCTGGTAGGTGGTTTTGAATATTTGCCAAACGATGAAAGCGTTATTTCCCTGGAAGGTTTTTATAAATATTATCGTGATTATCCTTTTTCTGTTAACGACTCTATTGTTTTATCCAATAAAGGAGCCGATTATGGTTCTTTTGGCGATGAAGAGGTGTTATCTGTTGCCGAAGGACAAGCCTATGGATTGGAGTTACTAGCTCGTCATAGAAATTTGTGGGGATTTAACCTGGTGCTTTCTTACACCTTAGTTTGAAGTGAATTTAAGGAATTTGATAAAAATTTGAATTTAACATCAACCTTTATTCCTTCATCGTGGGATAATATTCATTTATTGAATTTAACGGCTACAAGAGATTTAAAACGCAACTGGCAATTTGGTTTTAAATGGCGATTTGTTGGAGGGTCACCATATACACCGTTTGATGAGAATAAATCCAGCCTGATAAACGCATGGAATGCGCGTGGGCGAGAATATCTGGATTATGCGCAATTTAATGCTTTACGTTTGGACCCATTTCATCAACTCGATATACGAATCGATAAACAATATTTTTTTGAAAAATGGTCGTTAATGTTTTATATTGATGTGCAAAATGTATATAATTTTAAATCCGATGAGCCTGATAAACTTATTACCCAAACCGATCAAAACGGTAATGTTTTAATCGATCCTAATGATCCAACAAGATACGATTTGAAAAGAATTGAAAGTGACGGCTCCGGGACGGTGTTACCCTCATTAGGAATTATTGTTCAATTTTAATAATTACAGTTATGTTTAGATATTTTATGATTATTGTTTTGATTATATTGTCGATGGGAACTAAAGCTCAGCAGGCGAAAAAAGAAAAATCTGACAAGTATATTTTTGCAATAAATCAGCAAGGGGAAGGCCCGGAAATTGAAATTCATTTTAATAAAGGCCCTGCATTTTATTACCCGTTAATGGCTATATGGATTGAAGATATGGATGGGAATTATTTACAGACCCTTTATGTGGCAGAATCAATTGCCAAAGGTGTTTTTAATTATGGGGAAATAAGAGATAACCGATGGGTTAATGGAGCAAAACGCAGGCCGGCAGCATTACCTTATTGGGGACATAAACGAGGGATTCAGGCATCAGATGGTTTCTACCTTCCCACTCCCGAAAATCCGGTTGTAGATGCTTACACGGGAGCAACTCCAACGACAGATTTTATTTTAAAAACCAAAGCGGATAGTTTATTACCCGGTCAGTTTAGAGTTCTTTTCGAAATAAATCAGTCGTGGGACTGGAATACATACTGGACAAACAACAAATATCCGGAAGATTTATATTATAAAACATCCGCGCAACCGGCTGTAGTTTATGCTACCGAAATTGATTTGAATACTGAAAAAGAAATATATGAAATGAAGCCTGTTGGACATAGCCATTATTCGGGTAAAGACGGAAATTTATATCCTGATTTAAGTACCTTAACCACAGCATTACAAATAGTTGATAAGATTGTGGTTAAACTAAAGAACTAAAATTTATAGAGCCCATTTCATAAAATATTCAGGTTCTTTGGTATTTTTTTCAATTTTTTCGGCTATGATGGTAAATCCATTCTTTTTATAAAACGCAACACTTTTGTTATTCTTTTTAAAAACCTTAAGTTCAATATTTTTTCGGTTTTCTTTGATAAAGTTGAGTAGAGCTGTTCCTATACCTTTTCCTTGCAACTCTGTTTTTACAAAAAGGGCTGCAAGATAATTGTTAACCATCGAAATAAAACCTACCATTTCCTGATTTTTAATTGCCACATACGTTTCCGATTGTGGTAAATATTTTTCTGCCATTTCTTTTTTGTGTGATTCCCACAAAGAAGGAGAAATAAAATCATGCGCTTTTACTGAAGCATGGTACCAAAGCTCAACAATGGACGGAATATCATTACGTGTAAATTCCCGGATTTTCATTAAAATATTTAAGTATACAATTAATCTTTCTTTATAAGGGATAATGCTTTATGTAAATCTTCGGGAGTATCAATACCTATGGAATTGTAATCGGTTTTTGATACTTTAATGGTATATCCATTTTCAATCCATCGGTTTTGTTCCAGCGATTCAGCTACCTCCAGTTTAGATCTACTAAGCTTCGTAATTGCATGCAAAACATTGGTTTTGTAGGCATACATTCCAATATGACGATAAAAATCGAAGGATTTTAACCAATGTTGTTTAGCCTCATTTCGAACATATGGGATTGGTGAGCGGCTAAAATAGATCGCATTCATTTGGTAATCAAAAATTACCTTAGGTTTGTTGGGATTAAAAATATCCTCCGGATTCGTAATTTTTTTTATTAAAGTAGCTATTTCAGTTTCATCAGAGCTAAAACAATTTATTAATTCTTTAATCTGCGCAGGCTCGATAAAAGGTTCATCACCTTGTATATTTATTACAACATCAAAAGGAGTATTTATTTTTTTTTGGATGATCTCAATAGCTTCAGCAAGCCTGTCTGTACCACTTTCGTGATTTTTTGAAGTGATTACCCATTGCCCTCCAAACTTTTTTACTTCATTGGCAATTTTTTTATCATCTGTGGCAACAAAAACATAATCGAGTGCTTTTTTTGCCTGTTCATAAACTCTGTTTATCATGCTTTTTCCTTGAATATCAACAAGCGGTTTTCCGGGAAATCGGCTCGACTCATATCGCGAAGGAATAATTCCAATAAATTTCATGAATACTTTAGTGTTTTAAGTAAGTTTAGTACAAATGTATATATTATGACTTAATGACAGCAAATTTTGGGTAAATATTGATTAAAAATAAATAAAAACAGATATAAAATTGTAATTTTGTCATATTAAATGATAAGATAAAATTTATATCGTAATGGATATTCAAAAAATAAAGCAACGCTTCGGTATTATTGGTAATTCGGTAAATCTAAACCGGGCCATTGATATTGCTGCCCAGGTTGCACCCACTGATCTTTCGGTTTTAATATCAGGTGAAAGCGGTACAGGGAAAGAGGCTTTTCCCCAAATTATTCATCATTTTAGTGCACGGAAGCATGGCAAATATATACCCGTAAATTGCGGTGCAATACCCGAAGGAACCATTGATTCAGAGCTTTTTGGACACGAAAAAGGCTCCTTTACCGGTGCGCACGATACGCGAAAAGGATATTTTGAGGTTGCCGATAATGGGACCATTTTTCTGGATGAAGTTGCAGAATTGCCTTTAGCTACTCAGGTAAGGTTGCTCAGAGTACTCGAAAGTGGTGAATTTCTCCGGGTAGGATCATCGAAAGTGCTAAAAACGAATGTTCGTGTAATTGCTGCAACAAACGTTGATTTGGTACATGCTATCGAAGAAAATAAATTTCGCGAAGATCTTTATTATCGATTAAATACTGTTCCAATTCTAATACCTCCTCTACGCGAACGTGGTGATGATATTTATTTATTATTCCGAAAATTTGCAACTGATTTTGCCGAACGTTACCGTATGCCTCAGATAAGCCTTGATGATGAGGCAAAGGCAATTCTTGAAAATTACGAATGGCCAGGAAACGTGCGACAATTGAAAAATATTACCGAACAATTGTCCGTTATCGAAAAGGAAAGGATTGTATCTGCCGATGTTTTAAAAAGATATTTGCCTGATTATTATCCAAATAAATTACCTGCGCTTTATAACAAAAGCGATTTAATTGATGAAAAAACATTTGCTTCGGAAAGAGAGATTCTTTATAAAATTTTGTTTGACATGAAAAGCGATTTAAATAATTTGAAGAAGCTAGTGCATGAAATTATTGAAAAAGGGGATCATGTTGGAGAACTTAAACATGCCGATCAGCTTATTCAAAATTATAATCAGGAAACATCATCGATCATAAACACTATGGATCGACAAAATAAAGATTTTAGTAAAAATGATGATCCAAATATTGAAGATACCGAAGAGTTTGTAGAAGAATCATTATCGCTGGAAGATAAGGAAATCGAACTTATTAGAAAAGCCCTTGACAAGCATAATGGGAAAAGAAAATATGCTGCACAGGAGTTGGAAATTTCCGAACGAACCCTTTATCGAAAAATTAAAGAATACGATATTAAATAGTTAGATGCAAATTTGCAACAGCATGAAAAAAATAATTTTTAGTATAATTATCTTAATTGCCACTTTTCAATCTTGCACGGTTAGCTATACACTTTCAGGAGCATCCATTGCTCCAGAAGTAAAAACGGTATCTGTGCAATATTTTACAAACAGGGCTCCCTTAGCGATGTCAAATATCGGACAGTATATAACAGATGAACTAAAAGATAAGTTTAAGTCTCAAACATCATTAACGTTGGTAAACGATGTGGGCCATTTAAATTTCGAAGGTGAAATTACTAAATATGATACAAAGCCTATGGCTATTGTGGGTGATGAGACTGCAGCTCAAAACAGGCTTTCGGTTACTGTGCATGTAAAATTTACCAATGAAATTGAACCCGAATATAATTTTGATTCGGACTTTTCAAGGTACGCAGATTATGATAGTAATTTAGATTTGGCTCAGGTAGAACAGGAGCTTGTGGAGGAAATTGTAGAACAGCTTATAGATGATATTTTTAATAAATCGGTTGTAAACTGGTAAGTAAAAGAAATTTTTAATGAATATTTCCGATTTCTACATAAATATAGATGATTTGGCTAAACTTAAAAATGCTAATATTGGTTCATTGCAGAAGGTTATGAAGGAGCATCCTTATTTTCAGGCAACGCATGTATTATTGCTCTTAGCCATGAAGCTTCAAAATAATCCACAATTTGACAAACAGCTTGCATTTTCATCTATTTATGTTCCCAACAGAGATTTGTTATATAATTTATTAAATAAAAGATATTTTGAAAAAGAAGTTCAACCAACTCAATCAGATATTGACAAGGCGGCTGCAGAAGTTGAAAAAAAGGAGCAGAAAAAAACAAATATAAAAAAAGATCTACCATCCTATGAACCTGATAGTAAACTTTTAAAAAATAAGAATATACGACGAAAAATTAAAGACAGCATGGAAGGTATGGGAGAAAATATCTCCGAAACGCTTTTAAGCCAAATAGAATTTTCAAAAGTTAAAGATGGGGATGAATTACAATATCCTCCAGAAATTTATTTTATTGAGGATGAACGCACCGGAAAGAATAATGTGATCACCATTGATGCCCGCCCGGGAGAAATTTCCGAATCTCAAAAAAACGATTTTTTTCAAATCGACGAGTCGGAAGAAATTTCTGAAGTTGAACATAAATCAACGGATAAAAAAATAAAAGCAACTAAAGAAAATAAGTCTAAACCTAAAACAAAAGGAGATAACAACGAGAGTGACTCAAAAATTGAAAAAGTTAAAAATTTAGAATATTTTGATATCAATAATTATGCAGATGATGATATCATTGAGAACGCGGATGATAATGACTTAATTGCCCGATTTATTGCCGAAAGGCCGCGAATTAAGCCAAAAGAAATCACAGATCATCAAAAAGATATTTCTCAGGAAAGCACAAAGGAAAATGATGATCTTTTAACCGAAACATTAATAAAAGTTTATATTGCACAGGGTTATATTGAAAAGGCAATTAAATCTTATGAAAAATTAAGTTTGAAATATCCGGAAAAAAGTACTTACTTTGCAAATCAAATAAAAAAGTTAAAAGAACAATTAAATAAATAGCGATATGTATACCTTGATTTCAGTTTTAATCATTATTGCGAGTATATTACTAATATTAATTGTATTGGTTCAAAACTCAAAAGGGGGAGGTTTAGCATCGAATTTTTCAGGATCAAACCAGGTAATGGGAGTGAAGAAAACAGCCGATTTTTTGGAAAAAGCAACCTGGACACTTGCTGTTAGCCTTTTGGTATTTAGTGTGATAGCAAGTATGACAATTCCCAGGGGAACAACCGAAGAAAGATCAAGAATTGAACAACAAGTGAATAATGCTATTGATCCTACACAGATGCCTCAATTCCCAACTTCTATACCCGAAGAAGATGCTCCCGGAAATGGAGAAGGAGAATAAAAAATTATTGCATAAAAAATAAAATGTCAGTCTGTCAGCCAGGCTGACATTTTTTTTGTCTGTTTGCATTCCTTAAGAGTGGTGTTTAATAAATAGTAACCCAGCACTTTAATGTTTTTTTTATGAAAAAAGGATTATTTTATCCTTGCCTGAATTGTCAGTTTAAGAGATTGAATACTATTTGGCATAAAATATGAATACTAGATTATCGTGAAAGTAAAAATAAGTTTAACCCGTCTGCAGTCCCTTTAATAATCGGGAGGCAGACAATTAAATATTTAAAAAAGATGTCAGAATTTAAGTATAAACCATTAAAAGATCGAGTTTTAGTAGAGCCACATCAGGCCGAAGAAAAAACTGCAAGTGGAATCATTATTCCCGATTCTGCAAAAGAAAAACCACAAAAAGGGACTGTTATTGCTGTTGGCGAAGGAAAAAAAGATGAGCCAATGACATTAAAAGCAGGTGATGTGGTTATTTATGGTAAATATTCCGGAACAGAAATTAATGTTGATGGTACGGATTATTTAATTATGCGTGAAGATGACATTTTATTAAAAGAGTAATTATTTAAGTAATTAATTTAAAAAAGATGAAAACATGGCAGCTAGAGAATTAAAATTTGATATTGACGCAAGAGATCAACTAAAAAAAGGAATTGATCAGTTAGCAAGTGCTGTAAAAGTAACATTAGGCCCCAAAGGAAGAAATGTAGTTATTGAGAAAAAATTTGGAGCCCCTCAAATTACAAAAGACGGTGTTACCGTTGCGAAAGAAATTGAGTTAAAAGATAAATTTGAGAATGTGGGTGCTCAAATGGTAAAAGAAGTGGCCTCAAAAACCAACGATGATGCTGGTGATGGTACTACTACAGCTACTGTTTTAGCACAATCAATTATTGAAGTTGGAATTAAAAATGTTACTGCCGGTGCCAATCCAATGGATTTGAAACGAGGCATTGACAAAGCAGTACAAAAAGTAATTGAAAGCATTAAGAAACAATCACACGATGTAGGCGAATTAAATGATAAAATTGAGCAGGTTGCTACGATTTCTGCCAATAACGATTCTGCCATTGGTAAATTAATTGCCGATGCAATGCAGGCAGCAGGCCGTGAAGGTGTTATAACTGTTGAAGAAGCAAAAGGTACTGAAGACGAGTTGAAAACCGTTGAAGGAATGCAGTTCGACCGTGGATATATTTCTCCATATTTTGTAACCGATACCGAGAAAATGGAAGCGACTCTAGAGCATCCATACGTTCTGCTTACCGATAAGAAGATCTCAACGATGAAAGATCTTATGCCAATTCTTGAATCAGCCGTTCAAAACGGAAAACCTTTAATGATTATCTCGGAAGATATCGAAGGTGAAGCATTGGCTACATTGGTGGTAAATAAAATTCGTGGTTCGTTAAAAGTTGCAGCGGTTAAAGCACCCGGTTTTGGCGACAGAAGAAAAGAAATGTTAGAAGATATCGCTATCTTAACCGGGGGAACTGTTATTACCGAAGATAAAGGATTAACATTAGAAAATGCTACCCTTGATATGTTAGGTACTTGCGAAAAGATATCTATCGATAAAGAAAATACAACCATCGTTAATGGTGATGGAGCTAAAGAAAATATCGATGCTCGTGTAAACCAGATTAAAGCGCAAATCGAGGCTTCTACCTCTGATTACGATAAAGAAAAACTACAAGAGCGTTTGGCTAAATTAGCCGGTGGTGTAGCCGTAATTTATGTTGGTGCTGCCAGCGAAGTGGAGCTGAAAGAGAAAAAAGACCGCGTAGATGATGCATTAAGTGCCACACGTGCAGCCGTTGAAGAAGGAATTATTCCTGGTGGTGGTGTTGCTTATATCCGTGCCATTAAAGAACTTGAAAACTTTAAAGGGGACAACGAAGACGAAACTACCGGTATCGCAATTGTTAAAAGAGCAATTGAAGAGCCATTACGTCAGATTGTTGAAAATGCAGGAGTTGAAGGTTCGGTTGTGGTACAAAAAGTTATCGAGGGTAAAGAAGATTATGGTTACAATGCCCGCACCAACCAATTCGAAAACCTTTACGAGTCGGGTGTTATTGACCCAACCAAAGTAGCTCGTATTGCTATCGAAAATGCAGCATCTATTGCCGGTATGTTCTTAACGACCGAGTGTGTAATTACCGAAGAAGAAGAAGAAGAAACACCACCAATGCCGGCAGGCGGAATGGGTGGCGGAATGCCCGGAATGATGTAATCAATTATCAATTGCTGCCGGAAGGCAGAAAATCTAATATAATTTCAACCCTTTGTTGCTTTTTGTACAAAGGGTTTTTTTATTTTATTGTAATGATTTTTGGTATTTAAGAAAGCAGATGTATTTTATGATTAAAAAAAAGATGATATTATAACTACAAATTGAGCTTTATGCTTATTTTTGATACGGAATCAACCAATAATAAATCGTTTGGTATGTTTTTCGTAGTAAACACCATTAAAAAATGAAGCCAATGAATCGTCCAAAAGTATTTTTTATCTTTCTTTTTACTTTGTTCTTTAATGTTTCATCTTTTGCAGGATGGGTTATTACCCAAAAAAGTTATGCTTCTGACCAGGGTGAAGCATCCGCAATAATCGAAACCGTTTATATGGAGGATGATATAATGAAAATTGTTCAGGATGATATGATTACCATTTTTAACCTGAATGATGAAACCATTACCCTTATGAATCCTGAAAAAATGGTTTACTGGAAAGGAACCATTGCGGATTACAAAACGGATATCAAAAAAGCGTTAAAGGCGGCTATGGAAGAACAATTAAAAAAAGCTCCCGAAAAGCAAAAACCGATGATCCGAAACATGTACCAGGGAATGATGGAAAGTATTGATGATCCCTCGAAATTTGCTGGCGAAGAGCCTGAAGAATATCAGTTGAAAATTGAAAAAACCAGCGAAAAGGAGCGAATTGCCGGATATCAGGCTGTCAAATACCAGGTTAAAGTAAATCAACAATTAAAAGAAGAAGCCTGGTTATCCGAATCGAATCGTGCACATAGCGAATTTAATATTCCTAAGTTTTATTCCGTTTTCGGCGATTTTGTAAATCAGGCCGAAGCGGGTGCTTATTATCAAAAGGATAAAGAATATATCGAATTTGCTAAATTGGGATTTCCCTTAAAATCCATTAACTACTATGGTGGATACGAATCGGTTAGCCATGTAACCAACCTCGAGCGGGAAAATATAGATGTCTCTGAATTTCAGCCACCCACAGACTACCGGAAAGTAAATCTAACCGAGGTGGGAATCGAGGAGAAGGAATAATTTTAGGATGTTTTAAACGGCACTTAATCCTAATTGTTGACTCAATGGCCCCAAATCTGCCTTGGCAGCTTCAATGGCCGAATATTTTTTAATGGGTATAATCTCTTTTCCGTTTTTATCCAAAAGCATAATCCGATAATCCTTTTCTGATGTATCAAGTGTACGGTTGCTTCTGCTGTAAGCCCGCCACGATCTATTTGATCTTTTAATGCTTAAGGCCATCTCTTTTTCAATAGGGATCCATTTACCGATGGGTATTAATCCGAAAAGGTTATTGGAAAATTTAACCCTTTTTTGATCAAAATCTAGCAGCGTGCTTGAGTTGGAAAAACCTACAAAAGCTCCAATCACCATTAGAATTATTCCTGAAGGGGAATAGAAAAAAGTGATGCCTACTCCTGCCATAAACAAAAATATACCTGCTGAAGTACCTGCAGGGCCAAAGGAGTTGTCCAGCTTATTGTGGGTCATAGCATTTTTATGATGATCGAGCTATTTTTGTTCTTTTTCTACCGATTTTTCTTTTTCCAATACTTTTTCTTCGATCTCTTTTTTCTCCATTTCTTTTTCCTCTACAATCTCCTTTTCAGCTTCTTTGATCTGGGTTTCAAGCTCTTTTACTTTCTCTTCGGCTTCCTGAATTTTTTCAGTCTTTTCCTTATATTCTTCTTCTGTTATTTTTCCTTCGCTCTTTTCTTTTTCAAGATTATCTTTGGCAGAATTTATTTTCTCTTTGGCATTATTTACTTTTTGCTGGCTTTCAGAGATGGTTTCTTCCAGCTCTTGTTGTTTTTGTTCACGCTTCATTTGAGCTTCCTGAGCGCGCTGCTGTCCGAATTCCTTGCCAGACATTTCGTCTTTATCTTTACCGTAAGCTTTTCCCTTATTTTCTTTTTCTTCTTGTTGTTTTTTTACTTCTTTTTTGTTTTGTACACTTTCTTTAGCTTTTACTTTTTCTGTTTGCTTATTTTTTTCCTGGAGCTTTTCTACTTTTTCGGTTTTGTTTTTTTTCTTTCCTTTGCTTTCCTGTGCATGGGTTACGGATATTCCGCTAATTGTAAAGAACACAAGAGAAAATACGAAGATTAAAATTTTATTTGTTTTCATAGTTTTGGGGTTTAAAGGTTATTCACAAGTTCATCCAGTTCTTCGGTCGATTCTTCAATACTTTTTTTGGTTTGGTCGATTTGTTCCGATAGAGAGTCCAGTTTGGTCACCTCGGTTTCTTGCTGTTCATCCGACTCTTTTTGGGAGGTTCCACTGGAACAACCCACGATGAATAGTGATGCTACTGACAATACGAGAATAATTTTTTTCATAAGTTCTGGATTTTTTAAGGTTTTATTGTCAGGTAATGTATAAAAAATTTAGAAGATTAGCAATTGATTGAGAAGGAATTCTTTTAAAACCAATGTTGCCTGGTATCCTTGAAAATGCTGAACATAAATATACTGAATGCTTTAACTTGATTTTGTTTAAGTTATCCCTGTCTGTTTCTCAACCGGTTGTTGTTTTTTAATTTCTACTCTTTTGTAGATGAGAATGGCCAGGCCAAGGCCGGCAATGGTGGCAGCAATGTCTAAAAAGTCAAATGTTCTGTAGCTCCATAACTGCTCCAGTTCATAGAGTAATATTCCACAAGTGGTATAAATCATTTTTTCGAGGGGCCTTTTGGTTGAAACAAAGGCAATAAACAGACAGATGCCTAACGAATACAGGAAGTTGGGAGCAGACCCGCTCCATCCAAAATCATTTACCGGATGCTGATTAATCCAGGGGCGATAAAAGAGTTTGATAAACAGAGCGGTTATTCCTGACAATATACTGATATATAAAAATATACGCCGATTTTTATAATTTGTTTTCATATTTTAAATGCTTTATTTATCCTTGATTCTAAAGGAATCTAAAACGAAAATAATGTATTGTCTGCTTACGTAATATTATTATTCTATAATTTTAATTTCCGACACACCCTTTTTTTATTTGAACATTCATAAAAAACCTTTGGTAATAGGAGCCAGGCATTATCCATAACCTGTGTTTTTAAGCTACAGCAATTATCTTTTTACAACCTTTAGGGTTTTATGTATAAAATTCCCGTTAATATTTATAAAATATATTCCTGGAATCACTCCTTCTAAATTAATCTGTGGTTTAGCCCCCTATTAATCGGACTTTTTTATAGATAGTTAAACAAACATATTATTTTCTTTTTAAATTTGCAACAGCAAGGAACAACCGACGGCGATTTTTATACCGATGGTTGATGGAATGTTT
>JAYEKP010000018.1:0-5650 GCA_034661075.1 Bacteroidota bacterium | reverse complement strand
GAGAATAATGAAAGTGTTGATATATAATAAGTTAGGATTTATTGTAAAATTGAGGATAATTGAGTTGATTTTTATCCTTAATTTATGAAACATACCATAAATTAAACGACTCCAAAAAATCAAATATTTTTTGTATTTTTGTTCGCATAAAAACGAATAACAAAAATGGAACAAACAAAGATTTTTACAGAACAACAAAAAAAGCTGGCTCGTTATGCAAAAGCCATGTCGCATCCGGTAAGAATATTTATATTAGAACATCTTGGGAAGCAATCATGCTGTTACAGCGGAGATTTAACTGATATTCTGCCCATAGCCAAATCTACCTTATCGCAGCATTTAAAAGAATTAAAAAGTGCCGGATTAATACAGGGAGAAATAGAAACACCCAAAATTAAATATTGCCTGAATAAAGAAAATTGGGAAGAAGCTAAAAAATTAATGCTAAAATTTTTACAGTAAAAAAATTTTAATACTTTTGTTCGTAGTTTTACGAACTACAAACAATAAAAATTAAATTAGTATGGAAATAAAAGTATTAGGAACCGGTTGCCCAAAATGTAAGAAACTGGAACAAATTACCAGAGATGTGGTAACAGAAATGAATGTTGATGCAAGCATTTCAAAAGTTGAAGATATCGCTAAAATTATGGAGTATGGTGTAATGCTTACTCCTGCCCTGGTTATCAATAAAAACGTTGTTTTTTCGGGACAACTCCCATCAGCCAGTGAAATAAAAGAACAAATCACTAAAAACCAATAAACGTATGAAACGAACATGAATTTTTTTAATCAAAAAATACACACACGATTATGATTAAAATAAATTCATGTGAGTTCCTGAATGTGAAGAAATTTTTAGTTTCTTCATTTTCAGTAAACTAAAAATTTTAAACAGATGAAACTATTTAATTTTTTAACCATTGCATTTATTGCCATAAGCATGAACTTTTCTTGCACGGCACAAGCCAATAAAGACGAGAAAAACGAAACAATAGTTAAAGCTGAAAATGTTGAAGTATTCTACTTCCATTATACCCGTCGCTGCGCAACCTGCAATGCCGTAGAGGATGTGACCAAGGAAGCTATTGAAGAATATTATGGCGATGATGTTTTCTTTAAATCTTACAATCTTGATGAAGCAGATGGTAAAGAAAAAGCAGAAGAAATTGGCATTTCCGGCCAAACGTTAATTATTGTAAATGGCGATAATAAAATAAATATTACCAACGAAGGGTTTATGAATGCCAGAACGAATCCGGAGAAATTGAAACAAATCATTAAAGAAAAAATAGATTCGTTACAATAATTTTTTATGGAAGAGTTTTTAAGTAATGTGATGAGCAATAGCTCTTTACCTTTATTATCGGCATTTATACTCGGACTTATGACTGCCATCAGTCCATGCCCGCTTGCCACAAATATCACAGCCATTGGTTTTATCAGCAAGGATGTATTGCACCAGAAAAAAGTTTTTAGAAACGGATTGGTTTACACATTAGGAAGAGCCATATCTTATACATTACTTGCTGTAATCATCTTTATCGGTGCCGACCAGTTTAAAATATCCGGTTGGTTTCAGCAATACGGCGAAAAAACACTGAGGCCTCTATTAATTATTATAGGACTGTTTATGCTGGATATTTTGAAAATACGATTCCCGGGAATGAGTGGTTTAACCAAACGTTTCCAGGAAAAAGAGACCAACAGCTACCGGGAGGTTTTATTGCTGGGTATTGTTTTTGCACTGGCATTTTGTCCTTACAGCGGCGTGCTTTATTTCGGCATGTTAATTCCAATGACCATCAGCAGTGCTTCCGGATTGTATTTGCCTGTCGTATTTGCAATCGCCACAGGAATTCCGGTGATTATTTTTGCCTGGTTACTGGCTTATACCGTTTCAGGAGTTGGGAAATTGTACAATAGCTTAAAAATCTTTGAAATCTGGTTTCGCAGGGTAATTTCGGTTATTTTTATTGGGATTGGGATATACTATGTCATCATCATCTATTTCTAAGGTATGGAGAAGATAATTTGTTATTGTAAACATGTTACCGAGGGCAAAATCAAAAGTGCTATTTCGCAAGGGGCAGAAACGCTGAAAGACATACAACTGGCAACATCTGCGTGCACAAGGAATGCCTGTGTCGGCCTTAATCCAAAAGGGATTTGCTGTTCCGGTGATATTCAGGAATTATTACACACCGAAAATAGAATAAATGGTTGCTGTTGCAGCAGCTAAAAAAATTTAAAAAGAATGTTCGTTTATTTACGAACACAAAATAATATATTAAAAGTTACAAAATCATGGAAATGAAAAAAGAACTAAAAATACTAAGTTGGATTATAATAATTTTTGTGTTTGCTTATTTTATGCCACTCGATAGTGCCCGTTTTACCGAAGCCATAATGGCCATGTTCGATTTGGCCAAATGGTATGCCCAGGAACATGTGATTTTATGTTTGTTGCCAGCCTTTTTCATTGCCGGTGTTATTGCTGTTTTTGTGAGTCAGGGTGCCGTGATGAAATATTTTGGCGCCAAAGCCAAAAAATGGGTGGCATATACGGTAGCATCTGTCTCGGGTACCATATTGGCCGTATGTAGTTATACTATTTTGCCCCTGTTTTCAAGTATCCACAAACGGGGTGCAGGATTAGACCCGGCCATCGCCTTTTTGTATTCCGGCCCGTATTTTAGGATTTGAAATGGGTGTAGCAAGAATTATCGGTGCGGTAGTTTTTGCTGTTGTCATAGGTTCGGCTATGTCACTTATATACAGAAAAGAAGAAAAGGCGAAAAAAGAAGAGCAGTTAAATTTCCCTAAAACCGAAGAGAAAAGGCCCATGTGGCAGACTGCTTTTCATTTTTTTACGCTGGTTCTTATTCTTGTATTTGCCAACTGGGGAAAACCGGCAGAGGGAATAACAGATGGAGCATGGTACTGGATTTGGTCAAATAAATGGTACATCACTTCTGCTTTTGGCCTTCTATTGATTTATTCACTTATCAAAATATTAAAACTTAAATAGCAATATGTTGCGCTCGCAGCCATTGCAACCGCTATTTCAGCCTTTTTAAGCTCATCACCACTTATTCCGATGGTAGTTGGTATTGCCGGATTAAGCATTATAACATTAACCGATAAACGCGACCCTGATAACAAAGAGTGGACGCTATCCTCCTGGGACTTTACCAAACAAATTATGCCTTTACTGTCCATTGGCGTATTGATTGCCGGTTTCCTGCTGGGATCTACTCATGGTGATACGGCTATGGCAGGAATTATCCCCAATGAATGGGTCGCTAATTTAGTAGGTGGAAACTCCGTGTTTTCAAACTTTTTTGCATCCATTGTGGGAGCATTCATGTACTTTGCTACATTAACCGAAGTGCCCATTTTACAAGGATTAATATCGGCCGGCATGGGAAAAGGTCCGGCACAGGCATTGTTGTTGGCAGGTCCGTCGTTATCGCTACCCAATATGCTGGTAATCCGTGGAGTGATTGGAACAAAAACAACCCTGGTTTATGTTTTACTGGTAGTGGTTATGGCTACCATTTCAGGATTAATATATGGAACAATTTTTTAACTTTTGGGTAAACAAAAATCTTTATGTTCCTTTGTTTAAATTATTTTTATGATTTTTTCTGATAACATACCAGCAACTTTTAAATAATGAAAATATTAATCGTTTTTGTCTTAATAGCACTGATTATTTCCTTCTTTGCCGACAAACAAAAAACATGGCTGGGCATCAAAAAAGGGCTAAAAATGTTTTTAAACCTCTTGCCTGCTATCATTTCGGTACTTATTCTTGTAAGCATAGCCTTGTTTCTTCTTCCCGAAGAATTAATTATCGAATATTTAGGCGAGGAATCAGGAATTACAGGCTATATTTTTGCTGCCATGGCTGGCTCTATAGCTTTAATTCCGGGCATTGTAGCTTATCCAATGGCTGGCATGCTAGTTAAATCCAGCGTGGGATATTCTGTCATTGCTGTTTTTATGACCACCCTAATGATGGTTGGCTTCTTTACATTACCCATTGAAATTAAATTTTTTGGTAAAAAAGTGTCTCTGATAAGAAACTTTTTATTTCTTGTTGCAGCATTGCTTATCGGACTGTTTATGAGCATATTCTATCAGTTATGAAACAATTTATCAAAAAAAATAAAATTAATTTAGCGGTTATCGGTGTCTTCTCCGTTTTCACTGCTTTATCCTTTTTTATTGATTACCAACCGGGTAAATTGATATTCCGGGAACGTTTTTATCCGTTTTTTCAGGAAATGATAATTTTTCTTCCGGGAATGTTTATTCTGATTGGCCTGGGTGATGTGTGGATTAACCGTGACAAGGTAGAGAAACATATTGGTAAAGGCTCAGGGATAAAAGGGATTATCCTGGTAATTTTCCTTTCCATGGCGCAGGTTGGCCCTTTATACGGAGCATTCCCTGTCACCTATCTTTTATGGAAAAAAGGAGCCAGTATACGCAATATTTTTATTTATATAGGAGCTTTTTGTACCATAAAAATCCCAATGCTCACCTTCGAAATTGGTTTCCTGGGATGGAAATTTTCTCTATTAAGAACAGCAGCTTCTATCCCTGCCATAATCCTTATTGGTATTTTGATGGAAAAAATTATTGGCAAAAAGAATTTTAAGATTAAACAACCCTAAAAAAATGGAGAATGTGGCATTAAAATTGTTCTTAAAATTATATCCTAAATTTGTTGGATAAAATTTTATTTTAAAGTTAAAAAAACGAATAAAATGATAAAAAGAATTGTTTTTGCAGCACTGATAACAGCAATCATTTGTAATTTAAACTATAAAACTTTTGCTCAGCCTGGCAACGGCCCAAAATTTGAATTTGTCGCCGAAGATAATCGTATGGTACTGGATACTATATACCTGGACTGGATTGAAGATGTTCAACTGGATGTAGAATTTGTAAACAAAGGCGATAAACCCCTCATTGTACAGAATGTCACCGGGTGCTGTGGGACACAGATACCTGACTGGACAAAGAAACCCATATTACCGGGAGAAAAAGGAACCATAAACGTTGAATTCAGGGTGCCTCCACGCCCACACAAAATAAGCCGTACCGTAAGGGCTGTTACCAACGACCCTGATGGTGCAAAAATATTACATATTGAGGGAATTGTTGCTGAGCCTAAAGAAGAAGGTACCATTACGCTGCAAAAAAAGGAATCGTAAATCATGAGTAATCCGGACATTAAATTATTATGTCCCCCCAAAAAATGTGGAAAATGCCGGCGTATGATTAGCCGGTTAGAATCGATTTTAAAAGAAAAAGAGATTGAAGAAGAAATTCAAATCATTAATGATACTGATGAATTACTCCGCTATCCTACCTGGGTATTGCCCACTTTACTCATTAACAATAAAGTGGTTGCCAGGGGATATTTGCCATCAAAAGAGGTCATTGAAAAATTTTTAGAAGAATGAAATAAAAAAATTGAACATGCCTTAATGGATAAAAAAACAAGAAGTAACGGCAGTCTGTCTAAAAACTGTTTTTATTTTTCAATAGTAACTCAAATATAGTCAATTTTCGATTAATTAAAGGGAGTTTTATGCCGGAAAGAAAAAAGTAATAATTTGTTTTTCAAAAATTT
>JAYEKP010000017.1:0-26477 GCA_034661075.1 Bacteroidota bacterium | reverse complement strand
CAAATATAAACAAGGGATTTTATTTAAATGGGGGGATTCGTTTTTAATAATAGTAAAAATCTGTCCAAAATACCTGTAATTACGTTTGTATTTTTTAATTTTAAAAATATTTAGGACAGCTATGAGAACAAATATTTAACAAAGAATTAGACTTTACGAAACCGGGAATAGAATATGAAAAAGGCACCGGACTTGGATTAATTATTTGCAAAGAGTTTATTCAACAGTGGGGAGGCATATTAACTATTGATTCAGCGATCGGCAAGGGTAGTACTTTCTCTTTCAGCATACCTAAAAGCTGACTTGACAAAAAAACTTTTAAACCATTCTTTGGTAGCATTTCCTTACTCCGCTTTTTTCAACTTTTTCTTCAAAAGCAATATCCTATACTTTACTATTAATTTTATTAAATTTTTATTAAATATTATTAAGTTTTATATTGATAATATTGATATAATTTTATAATATTGTAAAAAAATAAATTACAAATCATGAATAAAAAACTTCCGGTTTTATGTCCAAGTTGTAGTTCTGAGCTAAAAGTTCAAAGTCTCCATTGTGATAATTGTGAAACAACCATTAATGGATTATATCACCTACCCTTATTACTTAAACTTGAACAAAAAGAACAAGATTTTATTATTTTATTTATACAAAGTAGTGGCAGCTTAAAAATTATGGCCCAGAAATTGAGATTCAGCTATCCGACGGTAAGAAATATGTTAGATGACTTAATTAAAAAAATAAATAAACTACAAACAGAAATAACATGATAAAAAAATTGTTAAACCCCTTTGTATATATAGCAGGAGGCTACTCGTTATTAATCGGCTTACTTATTATCTTCTGCACTTCAGTTATAGGCTATTACAGCAATATCCATTTCCCTGATATAATATCTGTCAAAACTGGTCCGGAATACCCTGTTTCGTATTACATTCTCCAAAGCATAGCAAACTGGATGATTATATCTAGTATCTTATATCTTTTTGCTGTTGTTTTCTCAAAATCAAAAATACGGTTAATCGATATATTTGGTACTCAGGCACTAGCCCGTTTCCCCTATTTATTTGCAGCGTTAACCGGATTCTCAAATTCAATGGATAAATTCGGCAGATATATTCTTTGGCAATTGCTGGAACAAGGCAAACCAGTGGTTATGAGCGCAGGTGCTATGACGATTGCTATTGTTCTTATTATTGTTACACTCTCTTTCTAACAGTATGGATGGTGGCATTGATGTTTAATGCTTTTAAGGTTGCTGCAAACATAAAAGGAATAAAGTTGATTATACTTTTTATCACCAGCCTAATCTTATCAATTGTTCTTTCTGTTTTTTTTACTAATCAATTAATTAAACTCTTTTAAATCAATGAAACAGTTAGTAACAACCTTCTTAACAATCTTGATATTATCATCTTTCACCTTAGCAAAATCAGCTAAAACAAAAACAGATACAATAGCCATTGAATTATCAAACATAGCTGTTCATTCTGTATTGTCTAATCCTCAAAATGTAAAAAACTCTCCGGTTGTATTAATTATTGGGGGCTCCGGGCCAACAGATTTAAATGGCAATCAGCCATTTATGCAAAATAACAGCTTAAAAGTTCTTTCCAGTGAGTTAGTTGATAAAGGCATTGCTACGCTACGTTTTGACAAAAGAGGAGTTGGAAAAAGCTCTTATCCCGAATTTAAAGAATCCGATTTAACGATTGATCAATATGCAAAAGATGTAAAATCAATGATTAAATTCCTGCAAAACAAAAGTTTCAGGAGTATTTATATTATTGGGCACAGCGAAGGCTCATTAATAGGTTTAATTGCATTACAAGACATAGAAGTTGATGGATTTATTTCTATCGCCGGAGCTGGACATTCGGTCGACAGCCTCTTGAAAAAGCAGTTAAAACCAAAATTACCCCTAAGTTTATATAATTCTGTTGAGCTTATAATTGACAGTCTAAAAAACGGTAACTACGTTAAAAATATTCCTCAACAGTTAAATACTTTATTCAGGCCATCCGTTCAGCCCTATTTAATTAGTTGGTTTAATTATACCCCCGCAGCATTAACTAAAAACTTAAGTTGCCCTTCGTTAGTTATACAAGGAGATAAAGATATTCAAACAGATCTGGAGGAGGCACAAAAGCTTGCAAATGCTACAGAAAAAGCAAAGCTGGTAAAAATTGAAAACATGAATCATATTTTAAAGACTATTGATGGAGGCCTGCAGGAGAATATTCAATCGTATACAAACCCTGAACTTAAAATAAACAGCGAACTTGTTAATGCTATCGTTAATTTTATAAACAAATAATATGAATACAGAATTAGACAGGGAGTTAAATAATCCGGACAATTATAAATTTCATATTTTTTATTACAATCCGAAAGATAAAAGAATAATAGTACCAAAACTGGATAAATGGAGAGGATGGACTCTTAATTTTGGAAATATTTATACCTATCTGGTCATCCTTTTACTGCTATTAATTATGGTACTTGCCTCATTGTTTTTATAAAGTTCTTTTTTATATTTCTAATTTTTAGTTCTTTTGTAAGATTAAATCATAACGTCATGGAAATCTTAAACACCGGGTACGGTGTATTTTTTCTTTTAACGACCATTGGAATTTTCTTAGGAAAAATAAAAATAAAAGGGATTTCTCTAGATATCTCTGCTATCTTTTTTATAGCGCTAATTTTTGGCTATTATGATTTAACTATTCCAGATATTATCCAACAGATCGGACTTATCTTTTTTATGTATAGTGTGGGCATTCAAGCCGGTCCGGGTTTTTTTGAATCTTTTAAAAGAAGAGGACTGCAATTATTAACCCTTGCGCTTACACTAAGTTTATCCGGAGGAATAATAACAGTTATACTAGCTAAACTCTTCAATATTGATATGCATATGGCAGTAGGCTTATTTACAGGCTCTTTAACCAGTGCATCCAGTTTAGCTGTAACTATAGAAAATACACAGTCTACTCTCCCTGGAATTGGCTTTGCTATTGCTTTCCCTTTTGGAGTTATAGGAGTTGTTCTGATTACACGATTATCACCCAGGATTTTTAAAATAGATATTAAAAAAGAAGAACAGAAATATCTACAGGAAATCAAAGCACAATATCCCAAATTAGTGAATAAAAATTATATTGTTGAAAATCAAAATGTTTTTAACAAAACCATTGGTGAGCTAAACCTGCGCTCATTAACAAATACTAATATTTCAAAAGTATACCAAAAGTATTCAACCATAAGCCCCAAGGCATCTACGGTAATTAGAGAGGGGGACATTTTAAGAGCTTGTGGTACAGCTGAAGATTTACAAAAATTAAAACTACTTATTGGCAGTGAAACCCACAGGCAAATTCCTTCAAACAAGAAAATAATTATTCGCCATTTTCTCGTGACCAATAATAAAGCTTTAAATATACCTTTTGGTGAGCTTGCATTACTTCAAAACTATAATGCTACCGTTACATCAATCCGCCGAAGTGGTATTGATATTACGCCAAATGCCAACAGCCGCTTTCGATTTGGAGATAAAATAACGGTTGCTGCTCCTGAAGAAAATATGAAAAGAATCGGCAGGCTGGTTGGCGATGACCGAAAAAAACTCGATGAGCTGGATTTTCTTCCTGTGGTAACAGGAATTCTTTTGGGCATACTCATCAGCTTTATCAAAATACCCCTTTCTAAAAATTTTTTATTTAGCATTGGCTTAACAGGAGGTGTTTTAATTGCCGGATTGATGCTCAGTAAAATTGGAAAAACAGGGAAAATAATCTGGAACATCTCGGGTTCATCTAATCAATTTCTTCGAAGATTGGGATTAATATTTTTTCTTTCCGGTATAGGAACCGATGCCGGAGCCTTAATTATTGATACGATCAAAACGAATGGAATTAGTCTTTTTTTTATGGGAGTAATCATTACCATAATCCCAATGTTTATCGTATTCATTGTAGGAAAATATATACTAAAGATAAACTTTCTACGATTATTAGGCGCTTTAACCGGAAGCATGACAAGTACACCTGCCCTATCGGCCATTGAGCCACTTACTAAAACCAATGCGCCACAAGTAACTTATGCCATGGTTTATCCAATGGCTTTAATCATTATCATTATTACAAGCCAACTTATTACGCTATTTTAAAACAAACTATAATCATTAAAAAATCCATACATACTTTAGTGTATCTATGGATTTTTATATTTGAGGTTATTCTTTTGCTATGGTAAACTATTTTTGAAATCCAGATAACGATTAATATACTCTTCTCCATCTGGAGAACCAATACTTTGCCAAAATTCGTCAATACTTTCCAATCGATTCTCAGGACTTGGGTGAGTACTTAGAAATTCAGGTGGAGTAGGCTGTCCTTCCATTTTTTCAAAAAAGGCCGAAATCCCTTTGGGATAGTAGTTATAATTACCCGTACCATCTGCGGTATAACGAACAGCATACTCATCGGCTTCATATTCGTGATCCCGGCTAAAAGCAAGCGAACCAAGTCCCTGGGCAAGATCAGCCGCTATTTGAGCTAAGGTACTGGGATCATCTCCCAATAAAGCGGATAATAAAATTGAAAAACCATATTGTTTTGTCATGGTCTTTGTAGAATGCCTGCGATCAGCATGAGCCATCTCATGAGCCATAACACCAGCAAACTCCGCTTCATTATCTAAAAACTTTATAATCCCGGTATAAAAATACATTTTACCCCCAGGCACACAAAAAGCATTTAATACCTCATCATTATCAATGATATAAACATCCCACGAAAATTCATTGGCATAGCGCAAATCATCCGACATTAAAAGTGCGTCACGAATAGCTCTAAGATGATCGTAAGCTTCTGGGTTAGCCGAGGGACTTAATATGGGATATTCTTCAGGATTATTCATCAATTGATTATGAAACTCTTCTCCAAATTCGATGTCTTGTTCCAAAGTAAAAAAGTTAAGACCTCCATCTTCGTCACAGGAATTTAAAGTTATCATAAAAAATACAGATACTAATATAATATACGCTTTCCTTCTCATATCAATATTATTTAATTTAACATCTATTTTATCATTAATTACTATTCTATGGTTTAATTCTTTAGCTTATCGTTATCGTATTAATATTTAAAATTTTATTTCAAATATATTTTAGATAAAGCTAAATTAGTTGGAAATTTTAAAAAATGTTAAAAAAATTTATATTATTTAAAACAAAAATAAAAACATTATTATATTGCATAAAATTTGATGAAAGAAGAAGAAATGAAACCATCTTTTTTTATGAAAAAAAATATTCTTTACATTATCCTTCTATTTTTCATTACAACAAACGGTTTTGCACAGTTTGGGCAAAACAAGGTAATGTACGATCGATTTGATTTTGAAGTTTATAATACCCCGCGTTTTGATATCTATAATTATTTAAAAAATGATTCACTTCTATTAGATATAGGCCAACTATCGGAACGATGGTATATGCGCCACATGGCTATTTTTGCTGACACCTTAGAAAACAGTCCAATAATCCTTTACAATAATACAGCCGATTTTAAACAAACCACGGTTATTTCAGGCTTAATTGGAGTTGGCACAGGTGGTGTAACCGAAGGACTTAGAAGCAGAGTTGTTATTCCAGTAATGGTTTCGAACAAAGAAACCGATCACGTACTGGGCCATGAGATGGTTCATGTTTTTCAATATAACTTAGTGAGAGAAAACGATAGCCTATCATTTAGTTCATTAGGGAATACACCCTTATGGATGATTGAAGGGATGGCTGAATTTTTATCCATTGGAGCACAGGATAACCGAACGTCTATGTGGATGCGCGATGCAATCATCCATGATAAAATGCCTACTATTAAAGATATGACTACCAAACCAGGAGAATATTTCCCCTATCGCTACGGACATGCTTTTTGGGCTTTTGTTACCGGTGTTTGGGGCGATAATATTATGCAACCTCTTTTTTATAATACCTTACGATATGGTATGGATTATGCCTTTCAAGATATCCTTCATCTGAAACCTGATAGTTTGTCTAAAATATGGGCACAATCTACCAAAGAATATTATATCCAACAATTTGCAGATACCATTGCTCCCGTAGGAGATATGTTGTTTAACAAAAAAAAAGGGGGTGAAATAAACCTTTCCCCGGTGTTAAGTCCTGATGGCAATTATATTACTTTTCTTTCCAACAAAAATGTTATTAACGTTGACCTTCTTTTAGCCGAATCTAAAACAGGTAAAGTTATATCCAAACTCACTTCTTCTTTAAGAAAATCTCATATCGATGATTTTAACTATGTCGAGGAAGCAGGGTCCTGGTCACCCGATGGCAGGCAATATATTCTTACAACCTTTACGAAAGGGAAAAACAAATTTTTAATCGTGTCGTTAAAAAATAACAACGTGAAAAACACCAGAGAGATAGAAATTGAAGGTGTTGAAACACTGGTAAACCCCGAATGGTCTCCCGATGGCAAAAGCATTATTTTTAACGGATTGGTTAATGGTAAAAGCGATTTATATTTATACGATCTCGAAACAGGTGAAACAGAACAACTAACCAACGATTATTATTCTGACTTGCAACCCAGCTGGTCAGCCGATGGAGAAGAAATTGCATTTATCTCAGATCGTGGTGACGATACCAATTTAGAAAAACAAATTTATGGCACATACAAATTATGTGTTTTAAAAAGAAAAACCAAACAAGTGCTTGTTTATGATTTGTTTCCCGGAGCAGACATTTTCAGCCCCCAATATTCCCCCTACGACTCGTCATTATATTTCTTATCTAATGCTGATGGATACAGAAATCTATACAGATACGAAATTCATACTGGCGAAGTTTTTAAGCTCACAAAATTTTCGACGGGTATTACGGGTATTACAGATTTAGCTCCATCGTACAGCGTATCTCGAAAAACAGGACAAATTGCCTATACTTTTTACCGAAATGGGAACTACGAAATTTATCTTGCAGAACCTAAAGATTTTTTAAAAATCCCTATTGATCCAACTTCGGTAAACCGAAAAAATGAATATTTACCACCGGGCAAAGACAGGTTATACAATATTGTAAATCATAACTTAAACTATAGCAAATCATTCCCAAAAGATTCGTTTAATATTCAGGAATACGATCCAAAGTTCAAGTTAGAATATATTGGCTCGAATGGTGTTGGTGCAGGAACAAGCACCTATGGCACTTTCATATCTGGGGGTATAAGCATGTTATTCAGCGATATGCTAAAATATCACCAAATTTATACGATGCTTAATATTAATGGCGAAGTTTACGATTTTGGTGGGCAAGTTGCGTACATCAACTCAAAAAAACGGATCACCTGGGGAGGATCATTCTCACACTTCCCCTATCGGGGAATGTATTATTCTTATAAGCGGGATTCACTGCCTGATGGAACACCTACTTTTATTGAAAATTACAATCTGGTGCGAATATTCGAAGAAAATTTTTCGTTACTATCTCACTACCCTATATCAACCAAATTAAGGCTTGAAGGAGGATTCTCATATGCCAGATATAGTTACCGAATTGATAGCATTAATTATTACTACTGGGCTGATGAAGTAACAGGTTCTCCCTTGGGATACATTGGACAAGACAAACAAAAAGTAGAAGATGTTCCCGACCCCTATAACATTGGAAGTGTATATTTTGCTTTTGTTGGTGATGATTCAAACTTTGGAATAACCTCACCACTTAGTGGTTACAGATACAGATTTCAGGTAGGGCAAATGTTTGACCATTATAATATTACAAATTTAAACTTTGATATAAGAAAATACTTTTTTGCCAAACCCTTAAGTTTTGCATTTCGATTGCTACATTATGGCCGCTATGGGAAAAGTGCAAATAAACTATATCCAATATTTTTAGGCAATGAATATATTATCCGAGGATACAATTATAATGCATTTTACAAAAGAGAAAATGTGTATACAGAAAACTATTTAGATGTTAACAGAATTAGTGGAAGCAAAATATTAACCTTTAATGCCGAAGTAAGATTCCCATTTACCGGAGTTGAAAGATTATCATTGATAAAATCAAAATATCTTTATTCTGATCTGAATTTGTTCTTTGATGCCGGGTTAGCCTGGACAAAAGATGAATTTCCCTGGTTATCTAATAGCGATATCCGATTTAACTGGAACCCGGATCCGAACTACTATACACCTATTTATAGCTTAGGAGCATCGTTACGAATAAACTTGTTTGGATATGCTATTTTAGAACCTTACATTGCTATTCCTTTTCAGTTAGAAGATGTTCCCTTTTCAACAGGTTTTGTTATTTCGGGTGGAGGATGGTAACCACTTAATCGTCATCTACCTCTTCGTAATCAACATAATCCCCCACGTCATGATTAATTTTTTTGTTATGTTTTGACGATGATTTAATTGTAACATCTCCTTCTTTTTTCTGTTGAGTTTGTTGATGCGGTTCTCTATATTGATTTTGCATATTCTTCACATATTTCTTTACTATAAACCGGGTAATTATCCGTATAAGAAAAAATATGATAAATAATATTAATATAAAACGTGCCAGTGCCATTTGTTTACTTCCTCTCTTTTTTTAAATGATTAGGTAGTACAAAGTAATTATTTCTAAAATCAGGTGCATTATTCTTAATTAAATCAATAGATTGGAACTTTTTTCGCTTATATCGTCCCTTAAATTCAAATTAAACTGATTCCCAAAATGAAAATCAGAATCATCCTCAAAATCAATCTCATTTAATTTATGGATAAAGAATGTAATTTTATTAAGATCTTCAATATACAACTCCTCCTCATCAACATTAATTGTTAGTTTTGATGACTGTGCAATTGTGTATAATATTTCTTTATCGATCATAAAAAATGATAAATCGTATGATGGAAACAAATATATTAATAAACATTTTTTACTTTTACAAAATTAAAATAAACAAAACATTAATTAAATTAAATCTTCATGGAAACGGTTGTTAGTGGAATAAGATCAACAGGAAACCTGCATTTAGGCAACTATTTTGGTGCATTAAAAAATTTTATAAAAATGCAGCACGAAAGTAATTGTTATTTTTTTATTGCTGATTACCATTCCCTAACGACACATCCAACTCCTAAAGATTTACATGGCAGTATAAAACAAGTTTTGTCAGAATATTTAGCCTGCGGACTTGACCCCGAAGTGGCAACCATCTATTTACAAAGCGATGTACCCGAAGTAACCGAGTTATATTTACTGCTAAACATGAATGCCTATGTAGGCGAGTTAGAAAGAACTACATCGTTTAAAGATAAAGTAAGAAAACATCCCGAAAATGTGAATGCCGGTTTGTTAACTTACCCCGTTTTAATGGCTGCGGATATTATTATCCATAATGCATCTAAGGTGCCTGTTGGTAAAGACCAAGAACAAAACCTTGAAATGGCGCGTAAATTTGCCCGCCGTTTTAACAACATTTATAAAGTAGATTATTTTACCGAACCACAACCCTATAATTTTGGGCAAGCACTAATAAAAGTACCCGGACTGGACGGAACCGGGAAAATGGGCAAATCCGAAGGAAATGGTATTTTTCTGTTTGATGATGCTAAAACCATCCGTAAAAAAGTAATGCGTGCGGTTACGGATAGTGGCCCAACAGAAAAAAATCAAAAAATGCCGGAACCTATTCAAAATATTTTTACCATAATGGATATTGTTTCAGAAAAAGATACCGTTGATTTTTTTAAAGAAAAATACAATCATTGTGAAATCCGCTACGGCGATATGAAAAAGCAAATGGCCGAAGATATTATTAATATTACCACCCCCATCCGCGAACGGATTCTTGAAATCTCTTCGGATGATCAATATCTACGCAAAGTAGTTAAAACTGGTGCAGAAAAGGCACGTGCAAGCGCATCCAAAACGCTTAAAGAAGTAAGGGAAATTATAGGATTTAAACCTTTTTAAATAAACAACAATAAACTAACAGCCATAACAATCATTCCGAATATTAAACCATAAATGGACAAATGATGCTCACCATATTCTCTGGCTGCCGGCAAAAGTTCATCGATAGAAATAAATACCATAATACCTACAACGCTAGCAAATAGGATTCCAAACACGGTAGGGGATAAAAAAGGCATTAAAATTAAATATCCTATAATGGCTCCCAACGGTTCAGCTAAACCTGAAGCAAAAGAGTACCAAAATGCTTTTCGCTTGTTTCCTGTAGCATAATAGATAGGAACAGAAACAGCAATCCCTTCGGGAATATTATGAATAGCAATAGCTACGGCAATAGCAATACCCAAGGTGGGGTCGGATAAAGCAGCTGTGAATGTGGCTAATCCTTCGGGAAAATTATGGATTGCAATAGCCAGGGCTGTGAATAGGCCCATTTTTTTCAATTTTTCATTTTTATGTGCGATTTGGGCATCCTGATCCATCGCTTCAACCTTCTTAATTTCATGTGGATTTTCATAAGAAGGAATAAGCTTATCGATAAGTGCAATAATAAAAATACCTCCAAAAAATGAAATTACCGTAATCCATGATCCTGCTTTTTCACCAAGATACCCTATTAATGATTCTTTAGCTTTAAAAAATATTTCCACCATGGAAACATAAATCATTACACCGGCAGAAAAACCCAGGGAGATAGATAAAAATTTAGTATTAGTTGTTTTAGTAAAGAAAGCTAAAACACTTCCAATACCTGTAGCCAAACCGGCAAAAAGGGTGAAAGCAAAAGCAATCAATACATTATGTTCAATCATATACGCCGGATATTTATTTTTTAATCATTAACAAAAATAAGTTCAAAATCAAAACAATACAATACATCCTAATTATTATTCCTGAAAAGGTCGCCATGTTTTTGCCAGTCCGCCAATTCCGGTTTCCCGATAAGCACTTTGAATATCGCGGCCTGTTTCCTCCATCGTCCGCACAGCATCGTCGAATGAAATTTTATGTCCTCCATCCGAAAATAAAGCATACACAGCACATTCAAGTGCTTTGCCCACGGCAATAGCGTTACGTTCGATACATGGAATCTGTACATATCCCAGAACAGGATCACATGTCAATCCTAAGTTGTGTTCAAATCCCATTTCAGCAGCATATTCAATTTGGCGCAATGAGCCTCCCATTATTTGTGCTGCAGCGCCGGCAGCCATTGCGCAGGCAGTGCCAATCTCTCCCTGACAACCCACTTCGGCTCCTGATATAGAGGCATTTCTTTTAACAACATTTCCTATAAGCCCTGCGGTAGCCAATGCTCTTAATATTTTAGACTCATTAATATGTTCTTCGCGCTGCAAATAAAATAACATTGCCGGCAAAACACCCGATGACCCACAGGTTGGTGCAGTTACAATTTTACCTCCGGCAGCATTTTCTTCCGAAACCGCCAGCGCAAAAGAAAACAAAAGGCCCTGATCCTGTATTGCTCCCCGCGAATTTTGAGATTTCATATAATAAGTATTTGCTTTTCGCGGAAGCCTTATTTCTCCGGGCAGAACACCTTCATTATCTAACCCATTAGTAATGGTATCTTTCATGATACCCCATACCTCTTTTAAAAAATCCCAAATCTCTTTTTCCTCGTTATCTTCAACATATTCCCAGAATGTTTTCCCCCGATCGTTACACCACTTAAGAATATCGGATAAAAATTTATGCTGATAGATCTTTTCATTATTTAAAATACCGCGGTCATCTCTTAAATCACCTCCCCCAATACTGTAAACCGTCCACTCATCCGTTACCTGATCTTCATCATCTATTGCTTCGAAAAGAAGCCCGTTGGGATGAAGGGGTAACTCTTCCTCTGCATTCCATATTATTTCAACATTACGAGGCAACAGTGTCTTTTTCAATGCTAAATCGGTATGGTGGCCTTTACCTGTTGCTGCTAGGCTACCATACAAAGTTACCCGAAAATATTTTGCATTGGGATTTTTCTGTTGAAAAATATCAGCTGCCCGAACCGGCCCAATGGTATGGCTGCTCGAAGGTCCATATCCTATCTTATATAATTCCCGTATTGATTGCATATCATTTATTTGAATACAAATATATAATAAATGTTCCGCACCTTCATTCAATAATTGAATATATTGAAGCAAACCTAATATCAGAGAATTTAATACATTTCCCCTTATCTAAAATATAAGTACTTCTTAAATAAAAACATGGGTAAGCTAAAAATAACATTTGCCCAAAAATGCAGAAAAATAGCAGGATAAATACTTTTCGTCTTCTCACGGTAATAAGCTGCCAGCAAACCTAATATGGTAGTATTTGTAACAATAAATAATACAAATAAAATATCCTTGTTCAACGTTAATAATGAAAGATGCATTAATCCGAAAAACAATCCGGAAACCCATACCGGCAGACTTAATTTTAGAAGCCGAATATTAATGTGTTTATTCATAAATCCCTGAATAAATCCACGGGTAAGCACCTCTTCGCATATGCTCGACCAAATCCAAATAGTCAATATCATCTCTAATATACTTTGTGATTCCGGAAATCCTGGTTTGCCTGTTTCCGGAGGGAACAGCGTTCTTAAAATAACATTAAAAAATAAATTAGCAAAAATAAATGCTCCAATAATTATTCCTGTTGAGATTAGAAAAAATCTAAAATATTTTAATTCTTGAGGTTTATTAAATCCATAGCCTTTTAAGGAACCTTTATTAACAATCAATATAAACAACAACGATAATAGCAGCATGAAAAACTTCATAAAAACATTGTTGCTATAAAAGTTAAGTGCCGCAAATTGCTTAACCCAACTGCTTATTAGGCTTCCAAGATAACTACTCAGATAAAGAATTACAAGCCCTGATAACACGGCAAAGATTAAACTTAACCATGGGTTTTTTCTTATATTCTCGATAAATGATTGCATATTATATTAAATTGTTTCGTTAGACATTGACTTTTTTAGCTCTCTCAAAAGGTTTATTGCGGTCGAAAAGATATCGGTAGGTAACATGGGTTTTTAAAATATGAGCACCCACCTGATCGACAACTTTCATCATGGCCGGATTAAAATCACCAATCCAGTTAAATTGCAAATGCTTATATGGGAAACTTTTTTTTAGGGCTACTTCAGCAAAGGCCATTACAATACCTCCTTCAACACCCTTGCTTTGATGCTCAGGCACTACTCCAAAAATCAGCCCTAGAGCCGTATCGCATTCCCCTTTTTTCTTGTAGTATAAAAATTTAAGTTTACTCCAAAGATTCATTTTCCCATTTAAATGCCTTACAATTTTATTAATTTCAGGTACCTGAAGGTAAAAGGCAATGGGTTCATCGTCGTAATAAGCAAACCACATAATTCGTTCGTCCAATATGGGTTTCAAGCTTTTCATTAATGCCCTGGTATGCACTTTTGGCATTTCGGCAACCCCTGGGAAACGAGCCCAGGCATTATTAAATACGGTTCTAAAATCTTCGGTATATTTTTCCAGCTTATTCTTTTCCAGATGACGAAACTGATACCTCGGATTTTTTTCCAGTCGTTTTGCTTTTTCCTTAATAGAATCACTCAATCCTTCTAACTCTACTTTTCGATAGTATGTATATTGATTAAAATAATTTTTAAATCCGTAAGCTTCGAATAAATCTTTATAATAGGGAAAATTATAAGGCATACAGTAGTTGGGTGGATATTCAAAACCATCCACTAAGCAACCCCACCAACGGTCGCGATCGCCAAAATTTACAGGCCCGTCCATAGCTTCCATATCTTTCGATTGTAGCCAGTTTTTACATGCATCAAATAGTATAAATGCAGCCTCCTTGTCATTAATACAATCGAAAAAACCCATGCCCCCGGTAGGTTGATCATTTTTTGTTGCCGATTTCTTATCATAGAAAGCGGCAACACGGCCTGCCACTTGATTATTTTCATCTTTTAAAATCCAACGTATGGCTTCGCCATGCCTAAAGAGTTTATTTTTCTGAGGGTCAAAAACACTTTCAATGTCATCATCCAGCGGCCTTATCCAGTTTTTTTCATTTTTATACAATGTGGCCGGAAACAGTAAAAATTCATTTATGGTATTTTTTTCTTTTACTTCAACTAAGTGATAATTGCTCATATTATTTTTTTTTTCACATTACGAAGTGATAAAATTAATCATTAAAAATGATTTTGAAAACTTTATTTATTTCGACCATTTGAGCAAAATCCTTGCAATATTGGTAGCATGGCCGTTTATTGCTCGAAGGTTGGTCATCAACTCAACATGTGTTTTGCTGCTGGTAACAGACTGTTCCACATCATCGCGTAAACGTTCGAAATGTTGTTTTTCGAGATCAAATTCCATATTGCGATACTGCTTATACTTTTGTTTCATCGCTTGTGCCTTTTCCAGATTCACATCGGCAAACACTTCAATAGCTCTGCTTAATTGTTTTTGAGTACGGGTGTGGTAATCAACGATCTCTTTTTTCCCGGCAGGTGAAAATTCATACTCTTTAGAACACCAAAATGCTGCTTTTGGAATTAAATTAGTTGATATAATATCGGCAATTTGCTCAAATTCCTTAACGGTGTACAACAATTGAAAAGCTTCATTTATCCTGTCTTTATTAATATTTTCCCTGGTAATTTTTAATATATAATTATTGACCTCATCGCGCAAAAAATTAACTTCTTCTTCATTTTTCCTTATATTTTCTAATATCCCTTCACCTTTAATCAAAAATGGAATAATGATATCCGATGTCATATCCTGGGTTAATCGCCCCATTCTTATTACTTCCTGCTTAGCCAGGTTAAGGGCCAGCGAAGAACTTTTTAACATACTCTGATCGAGATAATGAGTTTTGAATACCGGCTTTTCTTCGGGTTTTAAGGGTAACAACTTTTCGATTAATTTCGCAAATTGATGCGTAAACGGAAGCACAAGAATAGTAAGAATAATGTTAAAAACGGTATGTGCATTTGCGATTTGCCGGGGTAAAAATCCTCCCATTAAACCAAAATTGTTAGATACATCTGTTGATGTAGGAGAAACAGCCCTTACTATATCAGCAAATTGTGGAATCCAGAATAAAAATACCAATACTCCAAAAACTTTAAAAAGTGTGTGAGCCAGCGCAACCTGTTTCGCTTCGCGATTGGTTTTCAAACTTGCCAGAATAGCGGTTACGGCTGTTCCTATATTTGCTCCCAATAATAATGGAATAGAAGCTTCCAGGGTTAAGAATCCTTGCGTAGCAAAAATGATCATGATACCAATAAAAGCAGCACTACTTTGTATAAGTGCAGTAAATAATAGCCCCACAAGAATACCCAGAATCGGGTTCTCAAGGCTTATTAAAAGCTCCAGAAAGGGGTTAAAAGAACGAAGAGGTGACATGGATTCGGACATAATGTACATGCCAAAAAATAATATACCAAAACCAAGAATTGTTTTTCCTATATTTTTTATTAATCCATGATTAACAAAGGAGTTTAAGATAAACCCAACCCCAATCATTAACAATGAATAATCGGTAAGTTTAAAAGCGATAAGTTGCGCTGTAATGGTTGTTCCTATTCCGGCACCCAGGATAACGCCAATCGTTTGCCTGAATTTCATCAACTTAGATTGCACAAAGCTAACCAGCATAACGGTGGTGGCACTACTACTTTGCACAATCATGGTGATAAACGAACCCACACCAATGGCTATAAACCGGTTATTGGTTAACTGGCTGAGTATTGCCCGCATTTTATCGCCGGCAGCATTTTGCATCCCGTCACTCATCATACTCATTCCTAATAAGAACAAGCCTAAACCACCAATTAACCCGGCAACTAACAAAAACACCCAGTTTGATTTCCGGGCAAAAACCCGGTAAATTAAAATCTCATCCGAAGGGATATTACTGAATCTGGCCGCAACCTGATATTCTCCTTCAACTGATCCTAAAATGATTTTGGTTTCAGCAATCCCCGAGCTGTCGGTACAAGAAACCGTATCAACAACAGTAAAGTTTTGATCTTTTTCGGGAACAAAAAGTGGTTTAAATTGAATACAAACTCCCTCCACCGGATTATTTTGCTCATCTAAAACTAAAACACGCAAAGGGTTTTCTGCTGTTAAACCAGCTGTTTGCGTTTGCTTATCTCCCGAAAAATTGAGCGTTTTTTCAGAAACGGGTTTAGATAAATGATATTGATGCCCGATACTATCTCTGGCATTCATTTTAACCGTATCGCCTATCGAAGCTGAAAGATTAAAATGAATAACAAACAACAAAAATAATAGCACCGAATATCTAAAAATCTTCATCCTTAATGATCTTACCTAACATTAAAAAATAATAATTAAATATTTGTATACAAAGATAAGTTATTGTTTTATTTCCCCTGTAAGATCAAAATACAGATTGTTTTCCACTAACTTAAAATGTTTCAAATTAAAAGAAATTCGGTTTTTAGATACTGTCCGGATTAATCCTTCCGTTTTTAGCGTATAAAAATCGTTAGCGTTTTTTACAGTTCCGGTTAGTTGTTTTGATAATTCGGTAATATTCGATAAAGTACCTGTTAAATAAGCATTCCAGAGGCCTTTATCTAAACGAAAGAATTTAAATTCTGCATCCGAGCTATCTGCGGTAAACTCCAGGCTTGTCCTGTAGCTATAGGTTCTGGCTTCAAAGTCAATCGTATCTTTTCCAAATTTCGAGATAATATCATATCCATTATAGGCTTGTTTATAATGGTATTGACAGGATAAAGAACAAGAATCTGTATCGCCCTTCCGGTTAATTATAAGGTTATAAAACTCCAGTTTGTCTCGTTTATAATTGCGCTCGACAAATACCTGCAAATGTTCTCCGGTAGCATAAATCGTATCTTTGGCTGACAGCGAATGAAAATTATTTTTTATGCTGATTTTAACAATGGCTTCATTGTACTTGGTAAAAAAAGTATCAACCACCTCAATAGCCGATAAATCACATACTATTTTTGATTTTGTTAAAACAAAATCCTGAAATTTGGTGGAATATAATGCATATCCGGCCCCTTCATGCAAATTCGTATAATCGTCGGTAATATTGCTTACTGTTGATGAATGGATAATTGCATAAAGTGCCAAAGCTCTTAACTCAGCCTGTTTTTTTGCTTCATTCCACTCCATCCCCGGGTCGGAAACTCCTATAATTTCAACAGGAGGAGTATTCTGTATAACTGGGAAAAACCAATCGGGCAGTTGTTCAGGTATTAAGTCGTATCTTCTGTGGTAGTCCAGGCTATCGTTAATCTCCTCAAATGCTTTATCAAAAACATTTTTTTTATAATTTCGCTTATCCTGATTGATGATTTCGGTTTTTGTTTCCTGGGAAAAAATTTCGGAAGAAATTATAAAGAATACTATTAGCAAAATAATCCGCCTCATAATTTTCAGTTTAAAGAAATATGTACTCAAAAATACCAATAAATCTTTTTCAATGCATAATTAATTGGATCCATAATTCATGCATTAAATAATTCTTTACAATCTTTGAGCCAAAATAATCTTGTTATTGAAGATGCAACCGAATCCCAACAATAAAATTCCTGCCCGGGGCAACAATCCCGGATGAATAAGGGCGATAGCGGGCATCTAATATATTTTCGATGCCAACATTTAGGGTTGCCCAATTTTTAAACGAAAAAGAACCTTTAACATTTAGGGTCCACCAGGAGGGCGAATAGGGATTTCCATTTTTGTCTGTTGCATAGATATGGGTCTTTCCCTGTTCGCTCGGTGCCATGTCTTCGTAAGCAATTTCTCCGTTATAATCGGCATAAAGAGAGATATGCAACTTTTTTTGTTCATAGTTTAACCGGGTACTACCAAAAAGAGGTGCCACATGCCGCAGGGGTATTCCATCCTGATCCTCTCCGTAAGTATAGTTTATAATTGATTCCAGATTTAACTGAAACGGCAATTGTAGTTCTGCCGAAGCATTCAAACCATAAATATATGCTTTGTCGGCATTAATAATAGCCAGCACTTTGCTCATTTCGCCATCGTACAATATTGAATCCTGTCCGTTAAAGGTAAAGTCACGGCGCACCATCGCGTTGGTCAAATAAGTATAAAATCCTGTTATCCCTAATTTCACAGCATCGCTAAACTCTTTATGTATCCCTAAATCAGCATTATAAACATATTCCGGTTTTAAATCTTCGTTAGGGACTACCACGCTTCCGGGTTCTGAGTCAAAAACTTTGGCAATATCGTCAATGTTGGGGGCATGAAAACCGGTGGATAAATTAAGATTTACCTGCCACGACTTTTCCGGACGGTAGACCAATCCCACAGAACCATTAATTGCATTATTGTTAACAGAAATATTATCGTACGGAAAGTTAAAAAAGGTAGTATCGTTTAACGTGGAATAAATACGGGTATAGTTGAACCGAATGCCCGAAATAGCAGTCCATCTTTCGCTAAAATTTTCTTTATATCCTGCATAAGCTGCCAGGGTGGAATAATCGTTTATCCCGTCAGGATAACGGGTCGATTCCGGCGACAACTTACCGGTTACAATATTTTTACTGCGAGCGGTTGAATTGACCGAATTATAAACCGCTTCAACGCCGTAATACAATTCATTATCGCGGTTCAAATTTTTATCAAAGTTGAGATTTAACGAGTAAGCTTTCACCTTTTCGGTTCGTTGCCGCAAATTTTCTTTGCCGAATTTCCGGTCGTGCCGGCTTTCTTTATAATCCTGGAATGCCAGGGTAAGTTTTGCATCATCAAAAAAGGTATTGGCATTTCGGTAATTTACATTTAAAGCATGCATCATCCATATTTGAGGCCCGTAGTACCATTCGCCATACTTAAGGGTTTCGTCGTTATACTGGATTAACCGGTCATATCGGGGAACATCCGATAATTTGGAATAATGGAAAGCATAATTCATATCCAGGTTTTTCGAAGGCCTAAAGCGGATTTTTTGCATCAGGTTGATCTGGTTATATCCTGTAGGCACCTGCAAGTTTGGATTACTATTCTGAATTACAGTGTCTGTTCCGTTTATCCGCTCCACATATTCCGGCCTTTGATATTCGGAATGGTACCGGCTGCCCATTTTTAAATCATCATAATCGCTGTAAGTAATACTGGATAAAAAACCCCATTTAGTGGCTCCGATATTAAAATCAATATGTCCTGTTTTTTCATTATTAGCCGACGAGTAACGGGTCATTGCATTTCCTGAAAACTGTGCTTTCGAAGCCGTTGATAATTTAGCTTTTGACGTATGAAAATCCATTACTCCTCCCAGTGCATCGCTACCATAGGTAACAGAGCCGGGGCCAAAAATCACCTCGCTACTCTCAATAGCATTGGCATCGAGCGATATCACATTTTGTAAATTCCCTTCGCGATAAATGGCATTATTCATTCGCACTCCATCCACAACCAGCAACACCGAATTGGTTGCAAAGCCACGAATCATTGGGCTGCCACCTCCTAACTGGCTTTTTTGCACAAACACTTCATTGGTTTGGGACAACAAATCTGCGGTAGTTTGCGGATTATTGAATATAATTTCTTTTTGTTGTATTCGGGTAATTTTATTCGGTATTTCTTTAGGATTTTGCTCCCAACGGTAAGCCGAAATTACAAATTCATCCATTGCATAAACTTCACTTTCAAGAAAAACCACAAACCTCATCTGCTCTATTTCCTTTTTCGTAAAGCTTACCGGCTGATAAGAAGGATGTTGAAAGAAAATACGTTCCGTAGGATCAAAAATATCAAGGTTAACTATTCCATTTTTATCGGTTAACCCCGCTTTTTGTTTCGACTGGTTAAAAACAGCTACATCTTCGATGGGTTTTTGTATTTCTAAATCTTTAACTTGTAACATCTGAGCAAAAACAGATATACCGTTAAATAATAAAATAAAAATAATAAGAAGTTTATGATTTTTAATTTTCCACATCACCTTAATTATTAGCATTAAAAAATGGCAAAGTTATTGATTAGATTGTATAAAACCCATCAGGTTTAATTAAATTTAAGTATGTTTGTTAGGATATGGTTATAATTATCAATTTATATTTAATATTTTTGAAACGAAATCTTCTAAAAAGATTCATACACTTATGTTCAAAAAGATTTTAACCATTGCATCGCTAATTATTATTATTGCCGCAGGTTTTTTTGGCTATCGATATATTAAAAGCCAGCGCATCCCTGATTTTAATATGGTAAAAGCTATCCCGCTGGATGCTTCATTTATTGTTGATAGTGATAACTTCATCGATAAAATAAATACACTTAGCAAACACAATAAAATATACCAGGAATTAAATCAACTTAAAAAAGTTACTCATTTTAACGATGATTTAACTTATCTGCTTAAAATGTACCATGAAAATAAATTTCTGAACGAATTGATCAATGATAACCGTGTCATTCTCTCAGCGCATCAGTCAGGGAAAGAGAATATTGCTTTTCTTTTTTTGCTAAAAATGAACACTTTACGTGATAAAAAAATAATTCTTCAACATGTTAATAAATTATTAAGTCAAAAAGGAGAAATCAAAAAAAGAGAATATAATAACACCCTGGTGTATCAGATTCAGTTAAAAGAAAGAGCGCTTTATTTTTCATTTAACCATGGGATATTGATGTTCAGCCCTTCGTCTATTCTTTTGGAAGCAGCCCTAAGGCAATCAGAGGTTAACGAGTCGATAATAAATGATGAAGGTTTTAAAACCGTACAAAAAACAGCGGGTAAAAATGTTGATGCCAATGTTTATATTAACCTTACTCATTTTCCTGAAATCATATCTTACCTGTTGCACGATAAGTATAAAAATAAAATTGCAAATTCCACACATTTCGGGAACTGGATGGAGCTGGATGTAAATTTTAAAGATGATGCGGTTTTACTGAATGGCTTTACTTTTAGCGATCAATCGCTATATAATTATCTGAATATTTTTTCAACACAAGAAGCTGTGGATCATAAGTTAAATCAGGTACTCCCAGCAAACACTTCGGTTTTTATTTCGTTAGGGATAAGTGATAATGCAAAATATTTTAAGCACTATAAAAATTATCTAAACGAACAAAATAAACTAACTAAGTACAATGAATTTATCCATCATTATCAGCAAAAATTTTCGATAAATTTTGAAGAAGTAATTCAAAATAACCTGGAAGAAGAAATTGCATTGGTAATTACCGATAATCCAAACCAAAGTACCAGTGAAAACTCATTAATTATCATGAGAACAAAAAGCAAAAGCCTTGCTGAAAGGGAGGTGCAAAATATTTTATCCCAAATTGCCGGGATAGAAAAGATAAAAAAAACAGACCTTATTTTTGATGCAAGAATAGATAAAGAAACGGTTTACAAAATCTACAAATTGCCTGTAAAAAGATTTTTTAAAACTTTTTTTGGAGATATTTATGCTGGTTTTGAAAACCCCTACTTTACTTTTATGGACAATTTTATGGTTGTAGGAAATTCACAACAAGCCCTGGTTAATTTTATTCATTCCAACATTTTACACAAAACATTAAAAAACGACATGAAATTTAGCCAGTTTACAGATTATCTCTCATCCAAATCAAATTTTTACTTCTACACCAACCTATCTCGTTCGCCCGAATTTGTTGCTGAATTTTTAAATGATAACTTACAATCAGGATTAAAGGACAATATTGACTTGTTACGTAAGTTTCAGGCTTTTGCCGTACAATTTAGGAACAACAACAACATGATATTTAATAATATATACTTAAAATATATTCCCGAAATAAAAGATGATGCCATTACTGTATGGGAAAGCCGATTGGATACTGCTATGAATTTTAAACCTTGTTTGGTAACCAATCATTATACTCAGGAAAATGAAATATTTGTTCAGGATTTAAATCATAAAATATACCTGATAAACAAAGTAGGAAGGATTTTATGGCGTATGCAGCTTAACAAAAAAATTAACAGCGAGGTTTATCAGGTGGATTATTACAAAAATGGTAAATTACAATTACTTTTTAGCACGAAAAATAAAATTCATTTAATCGACCGGAACGGAAATTATGTTGAACGTTATCCCATAGAGTTAAGATCTCCATCAACAGCAGGTATTGCCCTTTTTGATTATGATAGAAGCCTGGATTATAGAATTATTGTACCCTGCGAAAATAAAAATGTTTACCTCTACGGATTAGACGGTAACTTAATCAACGGATGGGAATTTCAACAAACCGATACACATGTAAATACGCCTGTTCAACATTTTAGAGTAAAAACTCGCGATTATATTCTTTTTACCGATGAATACCGCATTTATATCCTCAATCGTAGAGGGCAGGAACGAATCCGAGTGAATCATCAGTTTGCTAAGTCGAAAAACAACTCATTTATCTTAGAATCTGCCGACAATAAAACAAACACACATTTTGTCACTACAGATAATACAGGAATGATTAAGATGATTGACCTTAATGGACAGGTTACCGAAAAAAGAATTAAAAAATATTCCGCTGAGCATTTCTTCGATTATCAAGACATTGACGCCGATGGTTATAAAGATTATATTTTTGCAGACAAAAATAAATTGGAAGTATTCAAAAAAAATGGGGATAAAATTTTTGATTACACTTTTAATGAAGAAATAACTTATCCTCCGGTTTATTACTATTTTTCCTATGATGACCGGAAACTCGGGATCGTTACAAAAACTTCCGGACAAATTTATTTATTTAATAGTAATGGAGATATTTACAAAGGTTTTCCCTTAAAAGGCAGCACATCCTTTAGTATTGGTTACTTAGGAAGTTCTCATAATCAGTTTAATTTAATTGTTGGTTCACAATATAACTTTTTATATAATTATTCCGTAAATTAGACTACTAATTTTAATGATAAAGCTATGAGGCATTTAAAACATTCAGGAAAAAATATTTTCATTGCTTTGGCAATTATCTTTACCTTTTCGCAATGTATGCACGATGAATATGAGTTTGATAAACTAAGCGATGAAATGGAAATTAACATGGGACTACTTACTCCATTAGCTTATGGCTCTCTTTCACTTGATGATATCATAAACGAATTCGACAGCACAAGCTATATTAATGCGGATGAAGAAGGCCTACTTTACATAACCTATGAAGATTCCCTTTTTTCGTTTCTTGCCGATGAACTTATCGATATTCCTGATCAGAATTTCCCTGAGTATTTTATTGAATCGGATGATGATTTTCCACCCTATGCAAGTTGGGATGACACCGTAGTGGTTGAAAGAACAGAGTATTATGATTTTAATTTCTCAAACAACGAAAATCCTGATAGTATTTATATTAACACAGCAGACCTTAATCTGCAAATAAATTCCACGTTCCAGCACACAGGTATGTTAATTATCACAAGCGATTATATTCGAAAAAATAATCAATCGTATCACGATACGATTCTCATTAATGATGACAGTGGAAACTTTGCTACAACCCAAACATTCTCCTTAAACGACTATGTTATAGAGTTTATGGACACAACGGTTACCGACACGTCATTTTTACCTCTTAATTTCACTCTTGAATTATACAATTCAGGAGCAGGAGTAAATTCCGGTGACCAGGTTGAAATAATTCTAACCATTAACAACATTGACTTTACATCTATTTTTGGTTATGTTGGAAATTACGAATTAATGTCAGAAGCCGGAGACTTAGAACTAAACTTTTTCGAATCGTTAAGTGATGGTTATATTGAGTTTGAAGATCCACAGATAAACTTCAATATTCGTAATTCATTTGGAGTACCTGCAGAAATTAATATTGAAAGATTCTCCGGTTTTAAAAATGATAACGATTCCATCACTCTAAATCTGGAACCCGAAATCAATCCCTCAAATTATGCTTTCCCTCGAATAGATGAATATGGAGAAATAAAAGATACCACCATATCAATCAATAGAGACAACTCGAATATCTCAGCATTTTTGGTCTTTTTGCCAACTTATCTACAATATAATATGAATGCTATATCAAATCCTGATGGCCCCGGAGGAGCTTACAATTTTGTTACGAAAGAAAGTAAAATAGAAGTTGACTTAGAATTTATCCTTCCTCTCTGGTTTAAAGCCAACAATATAGCATTAGAAGACACTATTGAGATGGACCTTAGCGATATAAATGAGGATGCCGAAATGATTGAAAAAATTAATCTAGTGCTTCAGGTTTTTAACGGGCTTCCTGTGGATATTGATTTTCAGATCTATTTTATGGATGAATTATACCATCCGGTAGATACCCTTTTTGATCCGGGAACCCAACCGATAATTGCAGCAGGACAGATTGACACAGATTATAAAGTTACCGATCCTACAAAAAAAATATCCGTCGTTGAATATATTAAACAGGATATTGAAAAACTTGATGTCGTTCGTTTTGCAAGAATAAAAGCCGGACTTAAAACATCCGCATTTGAAAACGATATCTCGGTAAAATTTTACGATTATTATAATGTAGATTTTAATCTAAGCATTGATGTTGATGCTTTAATAAACACAAATGATTTATAATAATATGAAGACTATGAAACTTTACAAAGTTATAATCATCATAATTTTAGGTTTATTTCTTATTACTAATTCTAATACAGGAATGGCTCAAAACAGCCAAACATTGTATTATATAAACCGAATCCCACAATCGAACCAAATGAACCCGGCCATACAGCCCAAATGCAATTTCTTTTTCGGCTTACCTGCAGTTTCTTCATTTCAAGTTGGGATTGGCAATAACCGATATACACTATCAGATATTATCATGCAACATCCTACCCAGGATTCTCTGATAACCTTTCTTCATCCGGATGCAGAATTTAACAAATCTGATTTTTTATCTAAACTAGGAAATAATAACTCCTTTTTTCAGGATTTCCAAACAGACCTGTTATCTTTTGGGTTTCGAGTGAATAGCTGGTATTTTTCATTTAACTTGTCCGAGAAACAATCCTTAGCAGTCAATTATCCAGAAGATTTAATGGATTTTGCCCTAAACGGGAACAAAAATTTTATATATAAAACCACGGATTTTAGTAATCTAAGAATGAACGCTAATTTTTACAGAGAGTATGGGATTGGTGTGGCTAAAGAGCTTAATGATAATTTGTTTATTGGGGTAAGAGGAAAAATCTTATTTGGCCATGCAAACATTGAAAGCAGCCATAATAATACCCTGGGTTTTTATTCCAGTAGAGATTCAATATATTTCAATGCAGATGCCATCGTAAACACTTCATCGCCATTAATTGCAACAACCAATACCGATGGTGACTTTGATGGGTTTGAGGTTCCTGCTTATATTGAAAATGCCGAATCCGATTCATTGATCGATTTAGCCATGCTCCATCAAAATATGGGATTAGGAATTGATTTAGGCGTTTATTACAAACCCCTTGATGATGTGGCATTATCCCTTAGCATTATTGATTTAGGTTATATAAAATGGGACAAAGATGTTACAAACCTTGAATTAAAAGGCAACTATTCATTTAAAGGAGTTGATGTTAGCGATGAAATTGGTGCGGAAGAGTCCGAAGAAGATCCTTTTGAACAGGCGCTGGACTCTCTGGAAAATAGTTTTACAGTATCTAACCAATCGAACAGCTATACTACAGGTCTTGGAACAAAAATATATTTAGGTGCCTCGTATTTTGTTTCTCCTAAGTTTGATGTAAGCTTTTTATCTCGTTCGTATATTTATAACAACTATTTTAACCAGGCATTTACATTATCCGCAAATGTTCGCCCCATTAATGGAATATCTGCAAGTCTAAGCTACTCTATCATGAATGGAACATACAACAACATCGGCTTAGGGCTGGTGCTTGGAGGAGCTCCATTACAGCTTTATGTGGTTACCGACAATGTTTCCGCTGCATTATGGGGACACAAAACATCATCTGCTAATTTTCGTTTTGGATTAAATATTGCTTTTGGTTGTAAACATAAAAAGAACCAGGATAAACCACTCCTTAAATCAACTTTTTGATTAAAAATTTTATCCTTACCAAAACAAAAGCTTTCTAAAATACTAGAAAGCTTTTTTTCGACCTCAAAATTGTCTGAGTCGAGTTTTTTATAGAAATCTTCTAAAAAACAAATCTGTTTAAACGCCTGTTTAAAAGAGTGTTAAAAGTCCATAATATAAATGGTCGAATTTTTAACAAACTTTGGTCGATATTTTGTATTTTTTTATAAAGAAAACTTTATCTTTAATGCGATAACCAAAATTAACTCATTATGAAAAGAATAACCCTATTAATTATTGGATCCCTTTCTTTTCCTATTCAGGAGGTATTGTAACCAATCAAAACCAAAGTGCGGCCTATATACGTATGTTTGCCCGCGACGCATCAACAGGTATTGATGCCGTATTTTTTAATCCTGCTG
>JAYEKP010000016.1:0-26640 GCA_034661075.1 Bacteroidota bacterium | reverse complement strand
GTAGATATCGCGCTTCCATGTGCAATCCAAAACGAACTGGGTAAAGAAGATGCAGAAATGTTGGTTAAGAATGGCGTAATTGCTGTATCTGAAGGTTCTAACATGGGATGTACTCCTGATGCCATTAGAACATTCTTAAATGCAAAAATATTATTTGGCCCTGGTAAAGCAGCCAATGCAGGTGGAGTAGCAACCTCAGGATTAGAGATGTCTCAAAATTCAATGAAGTTAAACTGGACCCGAGAAGAAGTTGACGAGAAATTACACCAAATTATGATTAATATCCACGAAGCCTGTGTTCAAAATGGAACGGAAAGTGATGGATTTATTAACTATGTTAAAGGAGCCAATATTGCAGGTTTCTTAAAAGTAGCCAATGCAATGTTAGATCAAGGCGTTATTTAATATATAATAAAACGATAACCATACGGTTAAAATTTTTTTATAATAGAGGCATCATTTATGGTGCCTCTTTTTTATTTTTTATAAATTTACTTTCCAGTAAGAAATATTTTTGAATGGTTACCAACAACTTAAAATATAAAATTGCACTTAGTTTAATTCCAAAAGTTGGACACATAACGGCCAAGAAGCTTGTTGCTTATGTGGGTGATTATGAAGGTGTTTTTAAAGAGTCTAAAAAAAATTTGCTTAAAATTCCGGATATTGGACAAACGTTAGCCAATAATATTGTGCATACGAATGTATTACCTCTTGCCGAAAAAGAGATTGAATTTATTGAAAAAAATAATATCCACGTTATTTTTTATCTCGATGAAGAATATCCTGAGCGTTTAAAACATTGTATAGATGCTCCGATTTTATTGTATACTAAAGGAGAATTATCCCTAAATCAACGGAAAGTATTAAGTATTGTAGGTACTCGAAAAGCTACCGATGAAGGAGTATCCTTTTGTACAAGTTTAGTAAGTGCATTAGCTGATCGTGGACATAATCCGATCATTGTTAGTGGGCTTGCTTATGGGATAGATGCTACAGCTCATAAAGCTGCATTAGATAATAATCTTGCTACTGTTGCTGTTCTGGGACATGGGTTGGATATTATTTATCCTGCCTCACATAAATCATTAGCAAATAAGATTATGGACAATGGTTTGTTAATTACGGACTTCCCAAGCAAATCAAAACGAGATAAGAATAACTTTGTTAAGCGTAATCGGATTATTGCCGGATTATCAGATGCTACAATTGTTGTAGAATCAGGCGAAAAGGGTGGAGCCCTGATAACTGCAGATATTGCTAATTCGTATAACCGTGATGTTTTTGCCGTACCCGGGAGAGTTACGGATACACACTCAAAAGGGTGTAATCAGCTTATAAAAACGAATAAAGCGGTTCTTTTAGAAAAAGTGGAGGATATTGAATACCTTTTGGGTTGGGAACCGGAAAATAAGCCAAATCAAAAAGACATTCAAAGAAATTTGTTTGTGGAACTTAATGATGAAGAAAAAATTATTGTTGATATTTTAAAATCTAATACAAAAGAATTGCCCATTGATACGATTTGCTTAAAAGCACAATTGCCAACGAGTAAAGTCTCTCCCATATTGCTTGAACTTGAATTTAAAGGGATTTTAAAAACACTCCCGGGCAAAACTTACAAGTTAATTTCTCCTTTTTAAAAATGACAAATATCATCTCGTGTTGTAAAACATAAAAAAAATTTTTATCAGTAAAAGTCTCTGTTAGTAAAAGTCTCATCCATACAATGAATTTTGAGATGTTTGTGTTTTTGTTTTAAGGGTTTATACTTTTGATTTTTTTCCATAAGTTTGTTTGTATTAAACCATAAATTACAAACCTATCTGCCAGCAGGCAGACTAAAAATTTAAATACTATGGATCCACGCTTAGAACAATTCATGGCTCAAATTATTGCCAAAAATCCTAATGAAAATGAATTTCATCAATCAGTACAGGAAGTAGCAGAATCTTTAATTCCTTTTATCGAGGAAAATCCAAAGTACAAACATGCAAAGGTTCTGGAACGAATAGCCGAACCCGAAAGAGTAATATTATTTCGGGTTCCCTGGTTAGATGATAAAGGAGAAATTCAAATTAACAAAGGGTACAGAATTGAAATGAACAGTGCAATTGGCCCTTATAAGGGAGGTCTTCGATTTCACCCTACGGTTAATTTAAGTATTCTAAAATTTCTTGCTTTCGAACAAGTATTTAAAAATAGTTTAACTACATTGCCTATGGGAGGTGGTAAAGGTGGTTCTGATTTTGACCCCAAAGGGAAATCAGATAATGAAGTGATGCGTTTTTGTCAAAGCTTTATGACCGAACTTTCTCGTCATATTGGGTATAATACCGATATCCCTGCAGGGGATATAGGAGTTGGCGGTCGTGAAATTGGCTATATGTTTGGCCAATATAAACGATTAAGAAATGAGTTTGTTGGAGTGTTAACCGGAAAAGGAAGACAATATGGTGGAAGTTTAATCAGGCCGGAAGCCACAGGATACGGAGCCGTTTATTTTGCCGAAGAGATGCTTAAAACACGAAATGATACCATAAAAGGAAAAACTGTGGTTATATCTGGCTCAGGAAATGTAGCTCAATTTGCTACCGAAAAAGCAACCGAAATGGGCGCTAAGGTCATTACATTATCGGATTCTTCAGGATTTATTCATGACCCCAATGGAATTGATACTGAGAAGTTAGAATATGTAAAAGATCTTAAAAATATTAAACGTGGACGTATAAAGGAATATGCTGAAAAATTTGGTTGTGAATATTATGAAGGTAAACGGCCATGGAGTGTTAAATGCGATATTGCTTTGCCTTGTGCCACACAAAATGAAATTAGCGAAGATGAAGCTAAAACACTAGTTTCTAATGGATGTTTTGTTGTTTCCGAAGGCGCCAATATGCCCTCTGTCCCAGAAGCTGTTGAAGTGTTTATCGAAAATAAAATTCTGTACGGCCCTGGTAAGGCTGCCAATGCCGGTGGTGTTGCAGTATCTGGTTTAGAAATGTCGCAAAATAGTTTGCGTTTAAGCTGGACTCGTGAAGAGGTAGACCAAAGGTTACATCAAATCATGAAAGATATACATGCTACCTGTGAAAAATTTGGTAAAGAGTCTGATGGCTTTATTAATTATGTTAATGGAGCTAATATTGGGGGCTTTGTTAAGGTAGCCGATGCTATGTTAGCGCAGGGTGCAGTATAATATATTATTAAAAATTTTTTTGAGGAGGCCGAAGTGCCTCCTTTTTTTATAGGGTAAAATGGGGCTAAATTATCTTGTTAAAAAGATGAAACATAAAATATTTGATATTTGATGTTTTTACTAATTTTTTTATGTTTGCATCACTAAAAAAAAATATGCAATTTATCGATACCCATACACATTTATACTTACCGGAATTTGATCAGGACAGAGATCAGGTGATAAATGAAGCTATTGACTACAATGTAATAAAATTATTGTTACCTAACGTTGATAGTTCTACAATAAACCCTCTTATGGATATGGTAAACAAATATCCATTAAACTGTTTTCCCATGATAGGAGTGCATCCAACATCTGTTGGGGAAGAATATCAAAAAGAATTGGATATTGTAGAATCCTGGCTTAAAAAAGAAAAATTTATTGCCATTGGCGAAATTGGAATGGATTTATATTGGGATAAAACTTTTCAAAAACAACAAGTGGAAGTTTTTCGCCGGCAGCTGAATTTAGCTAAAAAATACAATTTACCTGTTGTGATTCATGCACGAGAATCATTCGATGAGATTTTTAAAATAGTAGATGAAGAAGCGGATGATCGCTTAACCGGTGTATTTCATGCTTTTACAGGAACTGTTGAACAAGCAAATCAAATTATTGAGTGGGGATTTATGATGGGTATTGGAGGAATTGTTACTTTTAAAAATGCAGGGTTGGATAAAGTTGTACGTAATATTGATATAAATCATATCGTATTAGAAACAGATTCACCATATTTGGCCCCTGTACCAAAAAGAGGAAAAAGAAATCAAAGTGCATATATTCGACATATTGCAGAAAAAATTGCTTTGATAAAAGAGATTTCTATTGAAAAAGTAGCAAACATAACTACTGATAATGCCAAACAGCTTTTTAGGTTGTAAGCTATGGGGGAAGAACAAAGAAAATCAATATTAATTATTTATACCGGAGGGACTATCGGAATGGTAAATAATCCCGAAACCGGAGTTTTGTCTCCTTTCGATTTTAATCAAATATTAATTGAAGTACCAGAATTAAAACGATTTGGATATACCATTAACACGATTTCATTTACCACGCTTATCGACTCCTCAGATTTGAACCCTGAAGTTTGGGTAAAATTAGCTGAGATTATTAAAGATAACTATGATAAATATAATGGATTTGTTGTATTACATGGTACGGATACCATGGCTTATTCTGCATCGGCTTTGAGTTTTATGCTCGAAAATTTAGATAAACCGGTTATTTTTACGGGTTCACAATTACCGATAGGAACTTTACGAACCGATGGCAAAGAGAATTTGATTTCAGCCGTAGAAATAGCAGCAGCTGAACAAAATGGACAACCTTTAGTGCCTGAAGTTTCAGTATATTTCGAAAATAAATTATTAAGAGGTAATCGAACAACAAAATATAGCGCAGAACATTTTAATGCTTTTGAATCACCAAATTACCCACATTTAGCCAATGCTGGAATAAAAATAAAATATAATTATGCAGTGATTCATTATCCTGTTGTAAAAAAGGAATTAATTGTGCATACCAGTTTAGATACAAATATTACTATTTTAAAAATATTTCCAGGAATTAGCCGTTCAGTATTACATACAATATTAAATATTAAGGATGTTAAAGCCATTGTTATGGAAACCTACGGAGCCGGAAATGCGCCTACAGATAAATGGTTTTTAACAGAAATTGGAGATGCCATAAAAAAGGGGAAATTAATTGTAAATGTTACCCAGTGCTATGCTGGCTCAGTTGACATGAGTAAATATGAAACAGGCAACGAATTGCAAAAATTGGGAATAATTAGTGGTTACGATATAACAACCGAAGCAGTCGTTGCCAAATTGATGTTTTTATTAGGTAAACAGCTTACTAATGAACAAGTAAAACAAAAGTTAAATTTATCGATAAGTGGAGAAATATCAGTATAAATATTTTTTTTTACTTTATTTTTTGTATTTTGTGCCCTCAAATTTGGCAGATGATAAAGAGGAGAAATGGCCGAGTGGTCGAAGGCGCACGCCTGGAAAGTGTGTATACTATGTGAAATAGTATCGAGGGTTCGAATCCCTCTTTCTCCGCCAGAATTTTTAATTAGTAAATTTTTTAATAATTTTACACACATAAAAATCGTTAATAATTTAAACAGAAAACAAACCATGAAAAAATTATTTGCATTTATAGCAGTTTTTGGGATGCTTATGTTAGGAGCATCATTTTACACAGTTGCTCAAGATGAAACAACTGACGAAGCCGCTGTTGAACAAACTGATACAGCTGAAATGGAAGCTGTAGAAGATGCAGCAGCAGTTGCAGAAGAAGAAGTTGAAGAAGAAGCTGAAATTGAAGAAGAACCAGCTTCGTTGCATAAACAAATTAAACAAAAATTTATTGAAGGTGGTCCAGGATTTATGGGTGTTGTATTACTTTGTTTGATTTTAGGTTTAGCAATCTCTATTGAGAGAATAATTTACCTGAATCTTGCAACAACCAATACAACAAAACTTCTTGAAAATGTTGAAAACGCACTTGAAGAAGGAGGTGTTGAAGCAGCTAAAGATGTTTGCCGTGAAACGAAAGGTCCTGTTGCCAGTATTTTTTATCAAGGTTTAGACCGAATCGATGAAGGTATTGAAGTAGTTGAAAAATCAGTAGTTTCTTATGGTAGCGTCCAAATGGGACTGTTAGAAAGAGGCATTACCTGGATTTCATTATTTATTGCTATTGCTCCTATGTTAGGTTTCATGGGTACAGTAATTGGTATGATTTCAGCATTCGACTCAATTGAAGCTGCAGGCGATATCTCTCCCTCATTGGTAGCTGGAGGTATTAAAGTAGCCTTGATTACAACCGTATCTGGTTTGATCGTTGCTGTTATTCTACAGGTTTTTTATAACTATATCGTTTCTAAAGTAGATAGTATTGTAAACAGCATGGAAGATGCTTCTATTTCTTTAGTAGATATTTTAGTTAAATACAACGCAAAAAAATAATAAATTATGAGTAAAGTATTAAGGATTGTTTTAATTATCCTTTTAGCTGTTTCTGCCGTTTTGGGTATATTATTTTATGCCGGAGGAGAAGATATTAGTGGCCAGCCTGTATATACCAATACATTTATTGTATGGGCTTATATCCTAGCCGGGATAGCCGTTTTATTTGCTATTATTTTCCCCATTTTTCAAATGATAAAAAACCCTAAAGCAGCAGTTAAAGGTTTATTAGGATTACTTGTTCTTGCAGTGGTTGTATTTGTTGCATTTGCTGTATCATCAGGTGAAAAATTAGGAATTACTAACCCCGAATTAATGCAATATGATGTGCCTGGCACATTGAAATATGCAGGAACTCTTTTAAATTCAGTTTATTTTTTGGCAGGATTAGCCATTTTGTCAATGATATATTCTGAAGTATCTAAAATGTTTAAATAATATTGATTTTATAGTAACCTTAATGTATTACTATAAATCGTAAAAAATAATAGTTTATGCCAAGAAGAGAAGGAGGAACGTTTAATGCAGCATCAATGGCTGATATTGCATTCTTGCTGTTAATATTTTTCCTTGTTGCCACTACAATGGATATCGATACTGGTTTATCCAGAAAGTTGCCTCCAATGCCTGATCCTAATGCACAACAGGACAATAAACAAATTAAAGAACGAAATGTTTTTGTTGTGTTAATTAATGCTCAAGATCAGCTAATGGTTGAAGGTAACCCTTTAGATATTCATCGATTACGTGATGAAGCAAAAGAATTCATCGCAAATCCCAACAATTTAAGTAATCTGCCAGAAAAAGAACCAAGAGAGGTTCCTTATTTTGGAGAATATATGGTTCCAAAAGGAATTATTTCACTCCAAAATGATATAGGTACTTCCTATGGAATGTATATTAAAGTTCAAAATGAATTGGCAGCAGCTTACAATGAATTGAGAGATGAACTTGCAATGTCCAAATTTGGAAAGCGTTATGAATATCTTATTTCAGAACAACAAGATGCTGTCAAGGACATTTATCCTCAGATTATTTCAGAAGCTGAACCTAAAAATATTGGAGGGAACTAGTAATGGCAAAATTTCAAAGAAAAGGAAAAGGTGCAACACCAGAGCTTTCTACAGCTTCGTTGCCTGATATTATTTTTATGTTGTTATTTTTCTTTATGGTTTCAACCGTAATGAGAGAAACAACAATTAAAGTATCTCAACATTTACCAGGCGCTACAGAAGTAAAAAAATTAGAAAGAAAATCTTTGGTAAGCTATATCTATATTGGAGAACCTAAAAGAGCTTTTCAGGGAATGTATGGTACTGAACCTCGAATTCAGTTAAATGATGCATTTGCAAGAGTTAATGATATTCGTGATTATATAACATCTGAAAGAGAAGAAAGAGACGAAAACGAACGTCCTTTAATGACAACTTCTCTTAAAGTAGATGAAAATACACGAATGGGAATTGTTACCGATGTAAAACAGGAGTTAAGAAAGGCGAATGCCCTGAAAATTAATTACTCTACACGTAAGGTTGAAACAGTTGACTAATATAATTTTTTATATTTTATTAAAGGAGATGGTTTTCCATCTCCTTTTTTATTTTATTCTAGCATATAATAAACTGATATAATTTAATAAAACTTATATTTGTACGTATTTTTTGTATAAAAAAAAGTTTTATTTGTTTAGAGTTGTTTGTATTTTTATATTTATCAGATTATTAATAAATATAATTGACGTTTTGGTTTTGTTCGAATTTATGTATTATGAAAAAATTGATTTATAGTATACTTTTTTCTTTATCTCTTTTCTTTTTTGCATTTAATGGCTATGCTCAAAAAGAAATTTTTATAAAAGAATTTCAATTTGAGTTAAAGAAAATTAGTGATAATCAATACGAAAATGAATACTTTTTAACGATCACACTTAATAAAAATTCTTTATACAAGTTTACGGTTTTAAATCATATTGGAGATTTTCCAGGCATAGCCGTTGTCCAAATTTTGGAGAATGATAAAATGGTTGCTACCAATAAAATGGGTGATAAATATTACGAAAAATTTATGTTTAAATGCACCAAAACCGGATTTTATGATATCCTAATTCACTTCGAGGATAATAAAAAAGGATCTTCCTTAATTAAACTCTTTTTAGTACAATAAAAAAAAAGAGGTTGTGTTTATAACAACCTCTTGAAAAGTGACCCAGGGAGGACTCGAACCCCCAACCCTCAGGGCCGAAACCTGATGTTCTATCCATTGAACTACTGAGCCAATTGGACTGCAAATTTATAAATAATTTATGAATAGAAATATTTTTTATGAAGAACATTCTATTTAAAATGATTTTTTATTTCCTATTCTCTCATTACTAATAATTGATAAAGTTTTTCTAATTTCGCACTTTGAATAAAAATTACTTCAAGTAAAGCATTATGGATTATAATTTCAGGGCATTAGAAGAAAAATGGCAAGAATTTTGGAAACAGCATAAGACTTTTTATTGTGAAACAGATCATAATAAACCTAAATATTATGTGCTTGATATGTTTCCTTACCCTTCTGGAGCAGGTCTGCATGTAGGCCATCCGTTAGGATATATTGCATCGGATATTTATTCTCGTTATAAACGGTTAACTGGATTTAATGTGCTTCATCCAATGGGATATGACGCTTTTGGATTGCCTGCAGAACAATATGCAATACAAACTGGTCAACACCCTGCAATTACTACCGATAAAAATATTAAACGATATAAAGAACAATTGGTAAAAATCGGGTTTTCGTATGACTGGAATCGGGAAATTCGTACCTGCGATCCTGATTATTACAAATGGACCCAATGGGTATTTATTGAAATGTTTGAACATTGGTTTAACAACAAAACTCAAAAGGCAGAACCCATTGAGAGATTGGTAGATATTTTTACTCAAGAAGGAAATAAAAATATAGATGCCGCCACCGATCAGGAAGATGTTTTTACTGCTGATCAGTGGAACCGTATGACTGATAAAGAGCAACAAGTGGTTTTACTTAACTATCGATTAGCATATCTTGCTGATACCATGGTTAACTGGTGTCCCGAATTAGGTACCGTTTTGGCCAACGATGAGGTGAAAGAAGGTTTCTCTGTTCGCGGAGGACATCCTGTGGTTCAGAAAAAAATGAAACAATGGTCACTGCGAATTTCTGCCTATGCTGAACGATTGTTAAATGATTTGGAAAAACTGGAATGGTCAGATTCGTTGAAAGAGATTCAACGAAACTGGATTGGCCGCTCCGAAGGAGCTGAAATTGATTTTAAAATTAAAGGTAGCGATTCGGTTATTACGGTATTTACCACACGTCCTGATACAAGTTGGGGAGTTACTTTTATGGTACTTGCTCCCGAGAGTGAATTAGTACAGCAAGTTACAACATCTGAACATGAAGAGGAGGTAAAACAATATGTTGAAGACACGAAAAAACGTTCCGAACGTGAGCGGTTGGCTGATGCAAAAACTGTGAGCGGACAATTTACAGGTGGTTATGCCATAAATCCTTTAACTAACCAGGAAATTCCAATATATATAAGCGATTATGTATTGATGGGATATGGCACCGGAGCGATTATGGCCGTGCCGGGGCACGACAGCAGGGACTTTAAATTTGCACGTCACTTTGGATTAGATATTATTCAGGTTGTAGTAAAAAAAGGTGAAGAACCTTCCGATCCCAAAACCTGGGATGATTCATATGATGCCAAAGAAGGGGAAATTATAAATTCCGGGTTTATTAATGGATTAGATGTTGATGATGCCATAAAAAAAACCATTCAATATCTTGAAGAAAAAGAAATTGGGAACAGGAAAGTGAATTATCGTTTACGCGATGCTATTTTTAGCCGTCAGCGATATTGGGGAGAACCCTTTCCCATCTATTTTAAAGAGGGAATCCCATATCCATTAGATAAAAATAAATTACCATTAGAATTGCCCGAGGTGGATGCATATTTGCCCACAGAAAAAGGAGAACCACCTTTAGCGCGGGCTAAAAATTGGGAAACACCCGAAGGGTATCCTTTTGAATATAGCACAATGCCTGGCTTTGCCGGTTCTTCAGCTTACTATTTACGATATATGGATCCTAAAAATGATGATGCTTTAGTTTCTAAAGAAGCCAATGAATACTGGCAGGATGTAGACTTATATATTGGAGGAACAGAACATGCCACTGGACATCTGATCTATTCAAGATTCTGGAATAAATTTTTATACGATATCGGATGGGTATGTAAAGATGAACCTTTTAAAAAATTGATTAACCAGGGAATGATTCAGGGACGATCGAATTTTGTTTACAGAGTTAAAGGTTCAAACAAATTTGTTTCTTATAATTTACGCAAGGAGTATGATGTTACACCTATACATGTGGATGTAACTATTGTTGATAACGATATTTTAGATATTGAGGCCTTTAAAAACTGGAATCCGGAGTATAAGAATGCGGAATTTATACTCGAAAACGAAAAATACATCTGTGGATATGCCGTGGAAAAAATGTCCAAATCCTTGTATAATGTAGTTAATCCCGATGATGTAATTGAGCAGTATGGTGCCGACACCCTCAGGATGTATGAAATGTTTTTAGGGCCGCTGGAAATGTCAAAACCATGGGATACAAATGGTATTGACGGAGTACATAAATTCTTACGAAAATTCTGGCGGTTGTTTTTTAATAAAGAGAATAATTTTAATATGTCTGATGCTGAAGCTTCTGAAGATGAGCTGAAGATATTGCATAAAACCATTAAAAAAGTACAAGAGGATATTGAACGATTTTCATTTAATACCTCGGTTAGTGCATTTATGATTTGTGTGAATGAACTTACCGACTTAAAATGTAATAAACGAAAGATTTTAGAACCATTATTAATTTTATTGTCTCCATTTGCTCCTCATATTACTGAAGAGCTGTGGAGTCTTGCAGGAAATAAAGAAAGTATTGCTTATGCAGATTTCCCAAAATTTGATAAAAAGTACTTAATCGAAAATTTTGTAGATTATCCTGTATCTTTTAACGGGAAAATGCGTTTTAAGATAAAGTTGCCGGTTGATATTAATGCCAAAGAAGCCCAAGAAATTGTGTTGAAACATGATCAGGCTCAAAAATGGTTAGATGGGAAATCACCTAAAAAGATAATTTTTGTACCTAAAAAGATTATTAATATTGTAATTTAGTTTTTATACCTGGTAAACGATGAATAAAAAAGTATTATTAAATATTAAGGCTTATGCAATTATTACGATTGGTCTTTTTATTAATGCTTTAGGATGGACTGCCTTTTTAATCCCGGCAGAAATTACCGGCGGGGGGATTACCGGTGTGGCTACCCTTATTTTTTATGCTTCCGGATTTCCGGTTGGTGTTTCGTATTTAACGATTAATGCGATATTAATTTTAGCCAGTATAAAAGTATTAGGTAGAGGATTTGGGATCAAAACTATTTTTGCTACCGTAACGCTAACGATTTTTCTTTCGGTTTTGCAGGGAATCATAAAAGAGCCTATTGTAAACGAAAATTTTATGTCGACTGTTATTGGTGGTATTTTAGCCGGTGCTGGTGTCGGGATTGTTTTTAGTCAGGGCGGAAGTACTGGAGGAACCGATATTATTGCCATGATGATCAATAAATATCGAAACATCAGCCCGGGTAAAATAATTCTTTATGCGGATGTTTTGATTATTTCATCTTCCTTTTTGATTTTTCATTCTTTGGAGAAAATGGTTTATGGATATGTTACCATGGCTGTAACAGCATACGTGATTGATATGGTATTAACAGGAGCTAAACGGACCGTTCAAATGTTTATTTTTTCCAAAGAACATGAAAAAATTGCAGAGCGCATAGCCACAGAAATGAATCGAGGAATTACTTTACTCGATGGGCAGGGTTGGTATACCAAAAAACAATCAAAAGTATTGCTCGTATTAGTAAAAAAGCAAGAGTCCTATAATTTATTACGTATGATAAAAGAAATCGATCCTGATGCTTTTATTTCTGTTAATAATGTGATGGGGGTTTATGGATTAGGCTTTGATCAGATTAAGGCTTAATCGTTTGATATTTAATAATTTATTTTTTAATTTTCCTGCAAATACCTAATTATATGGCTATTAAAAAAATATCATTCGCTGGATTTGGAATTTTTATAATTATAATGCTGACTATTTTTAAACCAACCGAAAGTAGTATTATAAGTCGTAATGCCAATATCTATGCCGTTGGTATTGATCAAAATATAATTTATACCGATATCCAAAAAGAATTTGGCATTACCATTGATTCTTTTCGAATAAAACAAGGAAGAATCAAAAGAAATTATAATCTGGCACGATTGTTAACCGAGGCAGAGTTGGAATACGATGAAATAAACAAAGCGATTCAAAGTGCTGCAAATGCGTTTGATATTCGAAGGATTAAAGCAGGAAATCAATATCGACTTTATTATTCAAAAGAGACTTCCAGTACCTTAAAATATTTTGTTTATCAGCATAGCCCAACCGAATATTTAAAAATCGATTTTAATAAAGAACCCGCAGCTTTTAAGGGTACTAAAGATATTATTAATATTCAAAAAACCTGCTCGGGAATAATATCATCATCTTTATGGAGTACGATGATCGATAATAATATTGATCCGATGATGGCTATCCGCTTGTCAGAAATATATGCATGGACCATTGATTTCTTTGGATTAGAAGAGGGCGACCAGTTTAAAGTGCTTTATGACGAGCAATATGTGGATAGTATTCCTATTGGAATTGGCCAAATTTATGCCGTAAGTTTTACGCATAAGGGCGAAGAAATGTTGGCTTATGCATTTGAACAAGATGAGCAGCTAAGTTATTTCGATGAAACCGGGAAAAGTTTACGCCGACAATTCTTAAAAGCTCCATTACGCTTTTCAAGAATTAGCTCAGGTTATTCAAATAGCCGTTTTCATCCTATTCTTAAAATTTACAGGCCTCATCGTGGGGTTGATTATGCCGCACCTGCCGGAACACCCATCTATAGTATTGGTGATGGTACAGTAATCCGTAAAGGATATACTAAAGCAGCAGGCTATTATATCAAAATCAGACACAATAGCGTTTATACCTCCGGTTATAATCATCTGTCAAGATATCCAAAAGGAATTAAAAAAGGACAGCGGGTGAGCCAGGGACAAATAGTTGGTTATGTTGGCAGTACCGGTTATGCAACAGGACCTCATCTCGATTTTAGAGTCTGGAAAAATGGCCATCCTATTAACCCATTAACTATTGAAGCACCACCCGTTGAGCCGATTAAAGAAGAATATCTACAAAAATTTAGTGCTTCTATCGACACTTTAAACCAGAAGCTGTTATCTATTAATTAATCAGTATCATTTTTTTAGCCGGGAAAAGCTAGAGGGTGATATTAACCGCTTGCTAAATTAGGTTAATCTTTTCCAAAGTTTTGAACTTTGGAAAAGATTATACCACATTAACAATTAGTTTAAACACTTGTTTAAAACATATGTTTTATGTATATTGCATTCATAATAAAAATAATACAATGGGATCTAAACATAATACACAAGATAAAATTATACAAACTGCTACTAGGTTATTTTTGGAAAAAGGATATGATCGAACAAGTGTTCGTGACATTGCTTCCAAAGCAAAAATTAATGTATCATTAATGAACTATTACTTTCGCAGCAAAGAAATATTGTTCGAAACCATTATTGATTTATTAATTGGAAAAGCCTCTTCGTCATTAAAAGAAATATTAAATGCTCATCTCGAATTGGAAATAAAAATTGAAAAGTATATTTCACGATATATCGACATTCTTATCGATAATCCATTGTTAATCTCATTTGTTTTAGCGGTTTTAAACCGTAATCCTGAAAAATTAACGCAAATTAAAGTAGCCGATAATTTATATAATTCTGAAATTTTTTCTAATCAGTTAATAGAAGAAGCAAAAAAAGGTAATATTCGGGAGGTAAATCCCGAACAACTCTATATTAATATGCTTTCGTTAATTGCTTTTCCTTTTGCTATTAAGGATATGATAAATCATCGAAATAATTATACCCATAAAGATTTTATTCAATTTATCCAAGCACGTAAAAAGGTCATTTATGAAATGATTATAAGTTATTTACAACCAACAAAAACCTGACATTATGAAAAATCTACATTTTAACAAACAATTGCAACTTTTACTATTGGTTTTACCATTAGGATTTTTGTTTTCTTGTTCACCTGAATATATCCCCAACATGGCAAACTCGCCAATGTTTAGTAACCAGGGAGAACTTCAGGCTACTGTTGCTACAGGAACCAGCAACTTTGATGCACAAACTGCTTATGCCATTACCGACCATATTGGAATTATGGTGAATGGTAGTTATGGAAACGAAACCAATGATACCACTGATGATTTTCATAAACATGCTTTTATTGAAGCAGGTTTGGGATATTATGAGAAGATTGGAGAAAATGTCCGCTATGAAATTTATGGTGGATATGGTTTTGGAAAAACAGAAGGGGAGTTTGATTATGAATTTGATTCAAGAATCACCGATGCGGATATGCAACGAATTTTGTGCAACCGGGTATAGGTGTTGCCACAGGGATTTTCGATGGGAGTTTCTCTCCCCGATTTGTTTTAGTGAAAATGACACCAAATGGAGATACTTTTGAAACAGGTGGGTATAATACCTTTTTTGAGCCGATAATTACGTCCAAAATTGGTTATAAGTGGGTAAAATTTGTCGCTCAATTTGGATTTTCTGTCCCCATTGGAAATGATGACCTACATTTTGATTATCAACCCTTTATTGTTAATTTTGGGCTTAATTTTAATATTGGGCGTAAATATGACGATTTATAAGGCGGAAATAATTTTTTCAACAATTTTAGGAAAGTGCTCGTATTCCAGTGCGTGCACTTTTCTTGCTATTGTTTCAGCTGTATCATCCTTATTTACCGGACATTTAGCCTGGAAAATAATATCTCCTTTATCATATTCATGATTTACATAATGAATGGTTATGCCGGATTCTTTTTCATTATTTTCAAGTACCGCTTCATGAACATTCATTCCATACATCCCTTTTCCGCCATATTTAGGAAGTAATGCAGGGTGAATGTTAATTATTCTGTTAGGGTAATTTTTAATTAAATAATCGGGGATCAACCATAAAAAACCAGCTAAGATGATGAAATCAATGTTAGTTTTCTGTAAAATTTGAAGAATGTTTATTGTGTTATAAAATTCCATTCGAGAAAAAATATAGTGTTTAATATTATGGTTTTTAGCTCTTTGAATAACATATGCATTTTTATTGTTCGAAAAAATGTACGAAATCTCAATTTTTTTATTTTCTTTGAAATAATGGATTAGGTTTTCTGCATTGGTTCCCGATCCAGAAGCAAAAATAGCTATTTTGTTCATATACAATATTTTGAAGTTAGAAACATAAGCTTGTAGTTCCTTGTAATTTGAAAAATTATTGCAAAAATGGCTTTAAAAATTCAAAAAAGATTATTTTTGCATAAAAAAAATAAAGAAATATTTTTGATTTCTACTAGTTAATTATATTTCTTTGCATTATTAAAATTAAACTTAATTATTAATTAAAACTTAAAGTTATGTCTGATATTGCATCAAGAGTAAAAGCAATTATTGTAGATAAGTTAGGAGTTGATGAAAACGAAGTTACACCTGAAGCTAGTTTTACAAACGATTTAGGTGCTGATTCACTTGACACTGTTGAGTTAATTATGGAATTTGAAAAAGAATTCAATATTTCAATTCCTGATGATCAAGCAGAGAATATCGGAACTGTTGGTGATGCTACCAAATACATTGAAGAGCACGCTAAGTAATTGTTAATATTTCTTAAATCTTGTTTTAAATTTTAATGCTATGGAGTTTAAACGTGTAGTAATTACAGGCCTTGGAGCAATTACACCTATTGGAAACAATGTTGATGAATATTGGGACAATTTAATAAACGGAGTTAGTGGCTCTGACCTAATTACTTATTTCGACGCATCAAAATTTAAAACAAGATTTGCTTGTGAAGTAAAAAATTTTGATCCTAAAGATCATTTTGATCGTAAAGAGGTTCGAAAGCTGGATCTTTTTGCCCAGTATGCACTATATGTTGCCGATCAGGCAATTAAAGATTCTGGTGTGGATCTTGAAAAATTAAATCATGATAGAGCAGGAGTAATTTGGGGTTCTGGAATTGGTGGCATTAATACTTTTCTTGATGAAGTGAGAAACTTTGTTCAGGGAGATGGCACACCTCGATTTAGTCCTTTCTTTATTCCTAAGATGATTTCTGATATTGCCTCCGGTCATATTTCAATGAAATATAATTTCCGCGGGCCTAATTTTACAACCGTTTCTGCCTGTGCATCATCAACAAATGCTATGATCGATGCGCTTACTTATTTACGCTTAGGTAAGGCTGATATGTTTATTACAGGCGGTTCGGAAGCTTCCATCAATGAAGCAGGAATAGGTGGTTTTAGTTCAATGCAAGCCATTTCATCTAAAAACGAAGAATATAAAACAGCATCTCGTCCATTTTGTAATACCCGCGATGGTTTTGTAATGGGAGAAGGTGGTGCTGCTCTAATTTTTGAAGAGTTAGAACATGCCAAAAAGCGTGGTGCAAAAATTTATGCTGAAGTAAAAGGTGGAGGTTTGTCTGCTGATGCACACCATCTTACAGCTCCACACCCCGAAGGATTAGGTGCTATGCATGTAATGCGAAATGCACTTAATGATGCTCAAATGAATCCAGAAGAGATTGATTATATCAATGTTCATGGAACAGCTACTCCAAGAGGAGATATTTCTGAACTTAAAGGTATTAAAGAAGTTTTTGGAGAACAAGCCTATAAAATGAATGTTAGTTCTACAAAATCAATGACTGGCCATTTGCTTGGTGCCGCTGGAGCTGCTGAGATACTTGCTGCAATTTGTGCGATTAATAATAATATTGTTCCTCCAACCATAAATCATCAAGAGTGGGATCCCGAGATTGATCAAAAATTAAATTTAACATTGCATAAAGCACAAGAACGTAAAGTTCAGTCTGCTTTAAGTAATACCTTTGGTTTTGGTGGACATAATGCATCCGTTATTATTAGTAAATTTACCGAATAAAAATTGGTACTTGCGCATATACCTCCAGTAAAATATTATTTTTCTAAAGAAAAAAGGTTTTATAAACTGATACATTTTTTAACAGGGATGTACCCTGTTAATTTAAAAGTATATAAAATAGCATTTACCCACAAGTCAGCTTCAATAGTTTCCGATAATCATCAGTTTATTAACAATGAACGGCTCGAGTTTTTAGGAGATGCAATACTTGCTGCGATTATTGCGGATTACCTGTTTTCCTATTTTCCTTATAAACAAGAGGGTTTTTTAACTAAAATGAGATCCAAGATTGTTAGTCGTGAACAACTGAATGAAATCGCCTTGAATCTTGGTTTACAATATCATATTGTTGCACAATCAAAAATGAATGGTACAAAAAATATTTATGGAAATGCCCTGGAGGCTTTTATTGGCGCTATATATATTGATAAAGGATATCGTAAAACCAAAAAATTTATTCTGGAGAAAGTGATTAAAGGAAATATTAATCTTTACGAGTTGATCAATAATGACTCTGATTACAAAAGCCAAATTATTGAATGGGCACAGAAAAATAAGTTGAGTGTTAAGTTTGTAGATGAAGAAATAGAGAGTACAGAAACTACGATACAGTTTTTTACATCAACGATTAAAGTGGATGATGAAATTTTGGGTACCGGTAAAGGAACTTCCAAAAAAGAAGCACAACAAAATGCTTCACAGATGGCCTTAGATAAAATAATTAGTATCTCGCAATAAGGCGTAAATTAATTTTTATTCTTTTAAATTTTTCAAAATAATTTCTATATTCGTTTATAATTATTTTTTATGAACTTAAGAAAGAAAGTACATAAATTATCGTTTGATTACGATAACGAATTTTATTTGATCGGAATTGCTTCCCATGAAAACGATTATAGAATAAGTTGGGCTTTAAATAAATTGTTGGGTTGGAATTTAGCTAAAACGGATGATTTTAAAATTAATCATCCAAAACGTAAAGTTGAAGTAAACTATTCGATGTATCATTTTGCAGATGATTATGGGGTAAGTTATCATCTTATTTCCAATAAATCTGAAAAAGGATTTCTTTTACCTGATTTTAAGAATATCGATTATATTTTAAAGGTTTCTGGTGAAGATAATTTTAATAATGTCAACAATCTTATACAAAATATTAAAAAGATAAATATTGTAATTACTGCATTTTCTATAGAGAATCTTAATAGTAAGTATTTTAATATGTTTACCTTTTAAAATAAGAAAAGAGAGAATGATTTCTCTCTTTCCTAACCCTAAAATTTAATCTACGAATAAAAATTTAGCATTTCTGCTCTTTTTTCATTAACAAAAGTATAGCAAACAATGGTTAAGTTATTTAAACCTATGTTAAATAATGTTAAATAATTCATTTCTAATACTTCAAGCACTTATATTTGCATTGTTATGCAAAAAAGAACCCTTTGGATTATTACGGTAGTATTATCAATTACGCTTATAGGTTTAATATTTGTTCAGGTGTACTGGATCAAAAATGCGATTGAAATTAAGCATGAGCAATTTAAACAACTGGCAAGTAATGGACTCGATAATATCGTTAAAGAGATTGAAAACCGCGAGATGGTTTATAAAGTTGTAAACGAAATTGAGCCTTATCAAGATATCTCTATATCAGGAAGCCCTTCGGTAAACTATCGGTTAAATGAGATCAATCAACGAGCGTTTAGTTTGTCCACAACCGATAAAGAGAAAGAAGTTTTTATTTTTCGAAATACCGACTCGTTAAGTATTAACAAACAACTCCAGGCCCTAAGTTCACAAAATATGCAGTTTAATAATATTACCAACATGCAATTTGGTGATTTAAAAAAAAATCAATCGTTAGGAAAGCTGCAAATAACTTCAGATTTTACTGAAAAATTAAATAATAGAACCGTTTTTGTTGAAAATATTGTAAATAAATTAATACAGATCGATGTTGATTTAAAAGATCGTATAGATAAAAAAACGGTTGAAGAGATTATTCATACAACCTTTAATAATTTTGGTATTGATATAAATGTTGAATATGCCGTTACTCGCAATAATGAGGAAATAGTATACCAATCGGATCATTATAATACCAATGCTGAAGTGGAAAAATTCTCCAGCCGGCTTTTTCCAAACGATGTATTTGCAAAAAATAATTTTCTCAATATCTATTTCCCAGACGAAAGAACTTTTATTTTTAAATCTACTGGATTTATGGCTTTTTCTTCTATTTTTCTTACCCTGGTAATTATTTTAGGTTTTTCGTTGTCGATACATATTATGTTTAAACAAAAAAGACTATCTCAAATTAAGAATGATTTTGTGAATAATATGACCCATGAATTAAAAACTCCGATATCTACTATTTCGCTTGCTTCACAAATGTTAAAAGATAAAAGCATTCCGATCGAAACAAAAAATATGGATTATATTTCTGGTATAATCGATGATGAAAGTAAACGCTTGAGTTATCAGGTTGAAAAAGTACTTAAAACGGCATTATTTGATCAAGGACAAATCAAACTTAAACGCAAAGAACTGAACTTACATCATATTATTGAAAATGTAGTAAATAATTTTGAAATTCAGGTAAAAAACCGCAATGGGCAAATTATTCAAAATCTAAAAGCGAATAATTCTATTTTTTGGGTCGATGAAGTACACTTTACAAATATTATTTTTAACTTGCTCGATAATGCAGTAAAGTATAGTGATGGTACTCCTGAAATTACGATTTCTACTATGAATAATAAAGAAGGAATCAATATTTTTATTGCAGATAATGGAATTGGAATTAGGAAACAAGATCAGAAAAAAGTTTTTGATCAGTTTTATAGGGTTTCAACAGGGAATGTACATGATGTAAAAGGATTTGGGTTAGGATTGAGTTATGTAAAAAAAATTGTAGAAGAACATAGCGGTTCCATTGAACTGGAATCTGAATTGAAAAAAGGGACAAAGTTTAAAATATTTATTCCAAATAATCATATAAACAATGGATGATAACAATGTTAAAATTTTATTAGCCGAAGATGACGAGAATCTTGGTGCTTTATTAAAAGAATATTTGATTGCTAAAGGATTTAAGACGGATCTTTATATTAATGGAGAATTGGCTCTTGAAGGGTTTAAAAAGCATGGTTATAATTTATGTATTTTAGATATTATGATGCCTAAAATGGACGGTTTTACATTGGCCAGAGAGATAAGAAAAATTAATTCGGCTATTCCGTTTATTTTTTTAACGGCAAAATCTCTGAAGGAAGATGTTATTGAAGGATTTTCTTTAGGTGCTGATGATTATATGACCAAACCTTTTAGTATGGAAGAGTTGCTTTTTAGAATTAAAGCAATTTTACGGCGCACAAAATCCAACAATGTTTCTGAGCAAAATGAAAAATATTCTATTGGCAAATATGTTTTCGATTCACAAAAACAAATTCTTCAATTTGGAAAAAAAACACAAAAATTAACCACAAAAGAATCGGAGTTGCTTAAATTACTTTGTAACAATATGAATAATGTGTTAGAGCGTAATTTTGCCCTAAAAACCATTTGGCAGGAAGATAGTTATTTTAATGCACGCAGCATGGATGTTTATATTACCAAGCTTAGAAAATATTTAAAAGACGACCCCTCTATTCAAATTCTTAATATTCATGGCAAAGGTTATAAGTTAATTGTATAATTTTTTAATTATGATTAATCAGCAAAAAAAAGAAATCAGGAAGTATATTAAACAATTAAAAAAAGAGTATACCCTTGAAGATAAAAAAGCGAAATCAAAAATAATTTTTGAGCAGGTTGAGCAATGGGATGAATTTCAAAAGTCCAACACCTTAATGGCTTATTGGTCGATGGATGATGAAGTTTATACCCATGATTTTGTTTTAAAGTGGTTTCAAACCAAAACAATTATTTTACCATCGGTAAAAGGAGATGAATTAGAACTCCGGGTATTTAAAGGTATGGATGATATGACGGAGGGAGCTGCTTTTGGCATTAAAGAACCCAAAGAATTATATAAAAAAGAACTTGATCAAATAGATTTAGTTATTGTTCCAGGAGTAGCTTTCGACAAGAAGAATAATCGCCTTGGACGAGGAAAAGCCTATTATGATAAGTTGTTAAGCAAAACCAGTGCACTAAAGGTTGGGGTATGCTTTGATTTTCAGATGCTTGATAGTGTTCCTGCAGACCAGTATGACATAAAGATGGATCGGATAATTTCGGATTGATGATGAAAAAAAGATCCATTCACTCCGCAGTATTATTTCGTAATATCCGTTATCCATCATCCATCTCTCCACCGATTATTGTGGGTTGTCATGTAAAAATTCCTGAGAATATGGGGAATATTATCCGCCTGGCAGATAATGCGGGGTGTAAACAGGTCATTTTTGTTTCTCAGGGCGAGCCTGTCCGTATGTCGAAAGTAAAAAAAACGGCTTCTTCGAGTTTTGAGTCTGTAAACTTTCAGTTTTGTAAAAAGGAAACACTGGAAACGGTAATCCCACCAGGCTATCAGTGGGTAGCTGTGGAAACTACCAGTGATTCCGAAAATATTTTTCAAACCCGGTTGCCCCAAAAAATTGTTTTACTGGTAGGAAGTGAAAAATCAGGGATTGATCCGGGGATTCTTGATAAATGCCACAAAATCGTTCACATTCCTCTTATGGGGAATAATACTTCGTTAAATGTTTCTCATGCTTTGGCCGTAGCTCTTTTTGAATGGCAGAGACAGATAATCCACTGATAATAAAATGTTAACAAAGGGATTGTATTAAAGAATTTTTATGTTAACTTTAAACCATGATTTAGTTTTACAAAATAATCACTGCTATGAAACTTTATTATCCCTATTTTAATTTGTTTTATCCCAAAGGAACGACCAATTACCGACTGGAAGTTTTAGTTAAAATGCCCGGTGTTTGTTATAAAGAAGCTATAGAACAAAAATTTATCGAAGATTACTGGGAAGTAAGAATCAAGTTGCGAGAAAAGAAAGATTTGATAGATGTGGTGCCAGAGAAACTGGAGGAGTTTACCATTAAACTAACTCCTGAAAAAATAGATGAACTGGAAAAAATTAAAATTATCGTTAAAAATTACGATAATACATTAAAAAACGGAGCTCCTGACGGAGAGGGTCGGACAGGTATAGAGAATGGAGAAGAGGATTAATATTTTTGTTTGAAATGAGAAAATGGCTCCTGTTATTAATTATTCAGATAGTTCTGGGATTTTTCCCCGGGAAAGAATCTTACAGTTCTAATCGGGATAGTCTAAAAAAAGCCATTTATAGTTTGCCCGATGATTCGGTGAAAGTAGACCGGCTTATCGATTTATCCTATAAAACTTATAAATACAGCACCGACTCAGCCTATATTATTGTTAAAAAGGCACTTAGGATAGCCCAGGATATTGATTATACCAAAGGATATGCTTCAGCATTAAGTCAGTTAGGTGTTGTTTATAAATACCAGGCTGATTACGATTCAGCCCTTTTCTATTATAATAAATCACTTTCCATTTTCGATAGTCTGTCCATGGATTATGAACGTGCGATTAACCTTAACCGATTAGGGAATGTTTATAAACGTTTCGGAAGTTTTGACCAGTCTATTGATTGTTTTTTACAAGCCCTGGGAATTTTCGAAAATTTTAATGATACGCTTAAAATTCTTTCATTGTATAACAATTTAGGGGTACTCTATTATGATCTCGGAGATTATAATGAAGCATTAAGATATTATTTTTTAAATCTTGAATTAAGGGAAAAATCAGGAATAACATCAGGGCTGCATTATGTATATATGAATATTGGGAATGTTTATCAGAAGTTTGCATTTCTAGATTCAGAACCGGAATATTATCAAAAATCGAACGAATATTATTTAAAGGCTTTATATCATTTACAAGATGAGTCTAATAATTATGATCGTTTTTTATTGTATCATAATTTAGCGGCCAATAGTGAGGATCTTGAGAAGTTTGATGAGGCGAAAAAATTTGCTTTTCAAGCAATTGAACTGGGCAAGCAGGTGGGCGATAAAGAACTTGTGGTATATTCCATTCAATGTTTGGGAAATACGTATATTAAAGAAGGAGATTATAAAAATGGTATTAAATACCTAAAGGAAAGTTATGCTTTGGCACAAGAGATAAAAGATATCAGAAAACAACACCGTTTATCCAGAAATCTTTTTGAGGTATTTGAGCAGTTAGGAAATGCAGAAAAAGCATTGCAATATTTAAAGGATTATGTGTATTACGAGGATAGTGTCTTTAGTTTAAATCGAAAAGCGCAAATAATTGAACTGGAAAAAAAATATGAAACGAAACAACGGGAAAAGGAGATCGCATTATTAAAAAAAGAAAAAGATTTACAGCAAACACAACTTGCAAAAAATGAAATAGAGAATAAACAGGCGAAATTTCAACGAGCTGTGTTAATTATTGCCATTATTCTAGCCCTGGGATTAATAATATATTTTTGGAATGATAGTAAAAAACGAAAAAAAATAAATCAAATATTGTCTTCACAAAATAAAAAAATTATTAGTCAACGAGTTGAAATTGCAAAACAGAATAATGAACTTCTCGAAGAGAACAAGACAAAAGATAAGCTTTTTCAAATCATTGCACACGATTTGCGTAGCCCGCTAATTTCTATCGATAGTATTGCTCAATTGATCCCGATATGGATTGAAGAGCAGGATTATGATTCGTTAAAAAAAGTGTCCAATAACCTGGAACTTTCTGTAACCAACTTATTAACGTTAATTGATAATCTTTTAAACTGGGCATTAAGCCAGCAGGGAAGATTCCCATACAAACCTCAAATGATTAATATAAAGGATTTGACTGTTGAAGCCCTAACTATATATCAATCAGCAGCAGAACTAAAAAATATTAAGTTAATAAATAATGTCAAAGGGGATTTATTTGTTTTTGCGGATAAAAATATGATTCATACCGTATTACGAAATCTTTTAAATAATGCTATAAAGTTTACCCCCGAAGGTGGTACCGTTAAGGTTGAACTATCGATAAAATCTGATGTGGCAGCAATTAGTGTGAAAGATACGGGGGTTGGCATTGAAGAAAAATTTAAAGAAGAAGTATTTGAGATAGCCCATGGTAATGGAAATGGAACTAAAGGAGAGACAGGGAAAGGATTGGGATTATTTTTCTGCAAAGAATTTGTTAAAATAAATCGAGGCGATATTTTTATCGATAGTAAAATAAATCAAGGAACAACAATTACCTTTATCCTTCCTCTTTATGACCCATCTAATAATTAGATGTAATTTTATAGATACTCTGTTGCCGAATGATTGGTTTTGGTAAAGGGTTCGATAGCTCTTTGATAAATTCCCTGCACATAGGCTATAGCCATGCCGTAATTAGTTACGGGAACGCCTCTATCAATGGCCGGGCGTAAACGGTTAATTAGTTGTTTTCGGGTAATTACACAACCACCACATTGTACAACCAATGAGTATTCTGTGATATCCCGCGGAAGTTTATCTAATCCGGCTACTACATCATATTCCAGTTTTTTCCCGGTAAAGTTTGTCAGCCATCGGGGAATTTTAACTCTCCCAATATCATCACACGATACATGATGAGTACAAGATTCCAGCATCAAAATCCGGTCGCCGTCTTGTAAGTCAGCTATTTTGGGTGTCCCTTTCAAGTAATTTTCAAAATCGCCTTTAAATTTTGCCAACATAATGCTAAAACTAGTTAATGGCACATTCTTAGGAACGGAAGCATCGGCTTTGTTAAATATCTGACTGTCGGTAATGGCTAATGCAGGAGTAATGCCTGTTTTACGCAAAAATGAATCTACTTCTCTTTCTTTTAACACAATAGCTACAGCATCATTATCTAAAATATCCCGGATAGCCTGTACTTGAGGAAGAATAAGCCTCCCTGCCGGTGCTTCGATATCAATGGGTGTGATAAGCAATACAATGTCTCCATAAGACAATAAATCGCCTACCAGTGAAGGGGAAGTATATGCCGATTCAGGAATGGTTGTTTTTATCAGCTTTATCAGCTTTTCCATGTTTTCGGCATGTATGGTATCAAATGCTATGATCTCGGCGTTTGTCTGAGCCATCAGGCGGGTTCTTGTTTTTTCTTCCATTCGCTGTACATCCGACTTATTATGCACTATGAAATAAGGAGTATCGGTATTTTTAAATTCTTCGATTAACTTTTTTTCAAAATCACCAAAGGTATTGTGTGTGATGACAAGAATAGCCAGGTCAACAGTTTTAATCGTTGCCAGTGTTTTATCAATTCGTTTGGTTCCCAGGTCACCTTCGTCATCAATTCCGGCAGTGTCGACTAAAATGATCGGTCCAAAACCGGTTATTTCGAAAGATTTTTTTACCGGATCGGTGGTTGTGCCGGCATAATTGGAAACAATAGCAATATCCTGTCCTGCCAGCCGGTTAATAAGTGAGCTTTTTCCGTTGTTTCTACGGCCGTATATTCCTATATGTGGTTTGGATTCTTTGCCTTTGGTCATTTTTATTAAAATTTATGTACAAAAATATAATTATCACAATGATAAAATAAAATTGTTTAGTGGTCATTAAGTTGATAGATATTTAACCCATCTTTTGAGAATATTTTTATTCCTATTGAATCTCCAACAGATAAAAAGGTTGAATCCTTACTGGCTAAAAATAAATAATCAGCACCTTTGTTTTTTAAGTGAATTATATTCTCAATAGTTAACTGGTCTGGTTTAAGATTCCAACCCTGTCTATCCATAAATAACAATCCTCCATTGGGACAGTAATCGGGGGCAACAATAATTTGAGCCTCTGTCTCAATGTTAAGTGATTCAATAGACGTTAAATTTTTTTCAATCACTAAACCTGTGTGTGAATACAAATCCAGTTCTTTAATAAATCGCTGTTTAAGTTTTGATTTTGATGAGTTGATGCTTAAATGAACGATTACTGCAAGCAGTATTTTAGTGATAAAATGCACATATCTATTACTTATAATATTTTGAAAGGTCTTTATTCCATTTATTAATAGTAAAAAGAATAATGGGAAGAATGCTAAGAAGTAGTAATCATGATCTTTGAACTGGGCAAAAAATAGTATAAAATAAGATAAGGCACCGATGAACAAAATTAATATTAACAAAGAAATATTTTTATGATTTTTTTTAT
>JAYEKP010000015.1:0-5760 GCA_034661075.1 Bacteroidota bacterium | reverse complement strand
AGTGTTAAATTTGTTTTCATAGCCAATTTATATTTTAGTTGGTTAGTACTACAAAAATAAGGGCTCTTTAAACAAGAGCTCTAAATTGGCTATCTTTTTTTATTATTTAGGACAGATGTGAAATCAATTATTTTATCTTTGTTTAAAATAGATTATAAATGTTTAGACTTGTAGCCCTTATTATATCAATTGTACTCCAATTGATAGCTGTTTTTATTGCTTTGCGGCTTACCAAAGTAACGAGGTACAAAATATCATGGATATTAATATCTGTAGGATTCGTATTTATGGCTGTAAGGCGTTTTATTGACCTTTTTCAGTTTATAAATCAACCAGCTAGTGAAGAGCTGAATTTATTAAATGATTGGATTGCTGTAATTATTTCAATTTTAATAGCTATTGGTGTGATTATTATTCCCGAGATATTTAATTATTTACGAAAAGCTGAATTTGATCGTAAAAATGAGGAAAAAAAGGTTTTAAATGCAATTATGATGACCGAAGAAAAAGAACGAAAAAGATTTGCAAAGGATTTGCATGATGGATTAGGGCCTTTGTTATCAACCGTAAAAATTTCAATTTCTGCATTATTAAAATCAGAAAAAGACCCCCAAAATATTAAGATCATAAAAAATACCGATAGCATTATTAATGAGGCCATAAAAAGCATTAAAGATATTTCAAATAATTTAAGTCCACATGTATTGAACAATTTTGGCTTAGCCAAAGCCATAAAAATTTTTACAGATAGTATTAATAAATTAAATAAGGTTGCCATCTATTTTCATTCGAATATGTTTGAACAGCGAATCAACCCAAATGCTGAAATTATTTTATATCGTATTGTTTGCGAACTAATCCATAATTCTATTCAGCATGCTGAGGCTGATCGTATTGAAATTAGCCTCACCCAAAAAAATGATATCATTGATTTGTTTTATGATGATGATGGCCAAGGCTTTGATTTTACTTATGATTTCATTCGTCAAAATAAAGGTTCAGGATTACAAAATATGATTTCACGACTCGAATCAATACATGGTTATTATGAAATTGAAAGTAATAGAGGAAAAGGCTTTCATGCTTTTATAAGTGTTAATATTAAACAATCGAAATGGAAAAAATAAAGCTTATTATTGTTGACGATCATAGGTTGTTTAGAGATGGTTTAAAATTAATTTTAAGTAACAGAGCTGAGATTGAAGTTATTGGTGAAGCAGCTGACGGAAAAGAATTTATCGATAAATTTGCCAATTTAGTGGATGTTATCGTCCTAATGGATATTGAAATGCCTGTAATGAATGGCATTGAAGCAACCCGCTTAGCTGTTGAACGTAATCCGAATAGTAAAATTATAGCATTAACTATGTTTGAAGAGTATGAATATTACTATCAGATGATTGAAGCTGGTGCTCAAGGATTTCTTTTGAAGAATTCTGAAATTGATCAGGTACTTCGGGCAGTTAAAGAAGTATCTAAAGGCGAAAGCTATTTTTCTAAAGAATTATTAATGGCTATAGTTCAAAATATGAGTGAACTAAAAACCGCCCAAAGTAAAACCGATAATTTATCCGAGAGGGAAATCGAAGTATTACATTTAATATGTAAAGGTTATTCCAATCAAGAGATTGCCGAAAAGTTGTTTTTAAGTAAAAGAACCATTGATAAACATAGGGCAAATATCTTAGAAAAAACCGGTTCCAAAAATACCGCCAGCATGGTAATGTATGCAATCAAAAATAAGATTATCGAGATTTAAGATCATTGTTTGTTTAAAGATTAATGAATAACAAATAATTATTTATAAAATTTTGATAAACAACCCAAAAACGAACCCTTTTGTATCTTATTTTTATTTATTTTTATCTGCACAATTTTCTTTATGATAATGAAGAAGTTTATTTTAAGTAGTTTTTTTATTTTTTCATTTCTTTTATGCTTTGGCAATATCAATACAGAGATTGATAGTTTATACAAGTTACTTGCTACTTCGCACGATTCATTGAAAGCAGAAATATTAACTGATTTATGCTGGGAGCTTCGCAACTCCGACCCTGAAAAATCAATCGAATATGGTTTAGAGGCCATTGAGTTTGCCCAACAAAATAACGATTACGAAAACTATATTAAAGCGCATAGTTTTATAGGAGTAGCATATCGAATATTAGGAAAATATTCCGAAGCACTTGACTACTATTTTAAAGGATTAGAATTATCAAAACAATATAATGACAAAGAGCAGGAAGGTTACTCTTATATTAATATTGGTAATTTATATATCTATCAGGAATATTATAACATTGCTATTGAAAATTTATTAAAAGCAAGAGAAATTGCCGAAGCAATTAATCATAAGCGTATGTTGGCTTATACCTATTTGAATTTAGGCAGAACAAAAATGTTGAAAAAAGAATATAATGAAGCCCTGGATTATTTAGAAAAGGCCCTTGATTTAAGAATTGAATTAAGTAATATTCCTGCCCAGGCAGTTTGTTATAAATATATTGGGGATGTGTATTTTGAACTAAATCAGTATGAATTGGCTCATGAAAATTACAACAAAACCATCGAAACAGTTGATAAAGATTCAGATATTGATTTATTGGCCAATGCTTATGTAAAAAAATCATTTTTGTATTGCCAGCATGGAGATTATGCTAAGGCAAAAGATTTTGCCGAAAAAAGTTTATGGCTTGCAAACGAAATAGGTTCTCGTTTACTTATTAGAGATGCGTTTAAAGTATTATCAAAAGTAAATTATCAATTAGGAAGATATAAAAAAGCATCCGACTATAATAATCGAATTATTAACCTTAATGATACGCTTTTTAATCAGGAGTTATCTGAAAAAATATTCGATCTGGAATACCGGCTCGAAAAGCAAAAAAAACAGACCGAGATAGATTTACTCAATAAAGATAAAACCATTAAAGAGCTGGAACTTCATCGCACCCGATTGTTCAATATTGCATTATTAATGATTTTAGCTTTATTGGCCGGTACCTTTATTTATGTGTTGTATACTTTAAAACATCGAAGACAACAGAATTTATTATTAGAAAAACAAAAAAGAAGAACTATCAAAAATTAATGCAACCAAAGATAAAATGTTTCTGATTATTGGACATGATTTGCGTGGCCCGATTGGAAATCTTCGTTCACTCATTGAAATGTTGCTCGATGATGAAGAAGTTGTTAATAATCAGAATTTTAAAGATGTTTTCAATGTGTTTTTCAAATCCATCCAATCGGTAAGCGATTTATTGGAAAATTTACTACTGTGGGCTAAAAGTCAACGAGGAGAGCTTAATTTTAATCCTGAAAAAGTTCGTTTAAATACGGTTATTCATAAAAATTTACAACTTTTTAAAACGATAGCCGATCATAAAAATATATCATTAAAGGCTGAGTTAGATTCAGATTATGATGTATATGTGGACGTTAATATGATTATGACTGTTTTGCGGAATATTATTTCTAATGCATTAAAATTTACCTCTTCAGGAGGGAAAATTCTTATACGGGTATTTAATGAAAAAAAATATTATAAAGTAACCGTTACGGATACAGGGATAGGATTTGATAAAAATACAGGAAAACAGATTTTTAATACTAAAAATTTTTATACTACATTCGGAACAAATAACAAATAACGAAACAGGTTCAGGTTTAGGGCTTATTCTGTGTAAAGAGTTTGTTGAAATAAATGGAGGAGAAATATGGGCAGAGAGTGTGCCTGACAAAGGAACGGTGTTTTATTTTACTCTTCCTGTTGCTTCTGAAAATAAATAAGTGCTTCTTCATTCAATAAGTATTTATACTTATCAATAATTCGTATTTTATTCTATTTAATTTAAGTTTTTGTGCTGTTTTCGATTATAATTATCGATTCTACATTTGTTCTATCAAATCTTAAAATTTCTACCATTATGAGACACACAAAAACTTTAATGCTTGTAATCATTAGTATTTTAATTGGTACTTTTTTTTCTTGTACAAACAATCCAAAGAAAGCCGAATCAAAAAGTAAAAAAAATAATGAGCAAACATTTTCTGGAACAATAACTATTTCAGGTGCTTTTGCCCTTTATCCAATTACTGTACGTTGGGCAGAGGAATTTCAGAAAATTTATCCCGATGTACGAATTGATATCTCTGCCGGAGGAGCAGGAAAAGGAATGACCGATGCATTATCAGGGATGGTTGATTTGGGTATGTTTTCACGGAGTATTACTGAGGTAGAAAAAGCAAAAGGGGTATGGTGGATTGCTGTTACCCAGGATGCTGTTCTTCCTACTATGAATGCTAAATCTCCCGTTGCAGAAAATATTCACAAACAAGGTTTAACTCCTCAGGATTTTGAGGATATATTTATTCACAACAAGATACGTAGCTGGAGTAAATGGGCTGATGGTATCGATGAAAAAAAATTATCAATGAATGTTTATACCAGATCAGATGCTTGTGGGGCAGCTCAAATGTGGGCTGAATATTTTGGAAAAAATCAGGATGACCTCAGTGGAACGGGTATTTATGGAGACCCTGGAATGGCCGATGCCGTTAAAAATGATATACAAGGAATAGGTTATAATAATGTAATTTATATTTACGATATTAATACCCGGGAAAGACACCCCGGCCTTGATGTAATTCCCATTGACCTGAATGAGAATGGAAAGATTGATCCTGAAGAAAATTTTTATCATAAATTAGATGATATAAGTATTGCTATACAAACAGGGAAATACCCATCTCCTCCTGCACGTGATTTATATTTTGTATCGAAAGGAAAGCCCACAAGTAAAGTTGTTAAAGAATTTCTTCGATGGATAGTTACCGACGGACAGGAATATGTTCAGGAAGCTGGGTATGTTAAATTATCTGACGTGAAATTAAAAAAGGGATTCGAAAGCGTTAATCAATAATAAATGAATTGGAAAGTACTGAGCAATAAATCTATTCGTTTCTTTAAGGTTGGACGAATCCTAAAAGATAAACTACATTCTTCGTGGATGTTTGTTTCTTTTCTCCTTGTTTTATTGTTACCTTTTTTTTTAGGAATTGGATTATTTTTTAAATCCAATTTAATAATTAAAGAAGAATCATTGCTGCAATTACTCTTTTCAAGTCAATGGCACCCCATGAAAGGAGAATTTGGCTTTCTTCCTTTTATTATAAGTTCACTTTGGGTTACTGTTTTATCTATTCTAATTTGTGGGCCCATCTGCCTGTTTTCCGCAATTCATTTAACCCATTATGCTAAAAGATGGATGCTAAAAATTATGCACCCTGTTATTGATATTTTGGCAGGAATCCCTTCGGTGATTTATGGCGTTTGGGGAATTATTTTAGTTGTTCCTTTAATTTCTAATTTAGGAGCATCATTAGGCCATCCCAATTCGGGATACACTATTTTAACCGGAGCGATTGTCCTATCTATCATGATTATTCCTTTTATTCTAAACATTCTAATTGAAGTGATTAATACAGTTCCTCAAGAACTTAAAGAGGCGTCTTTATCATTAGGTGCTACAAAATGGGAAACCATTAAGAAAGTGATCCTTAAAAAAGCTTTTCCAGGTATTGTTTCTGCTTTTGGATTAGGAATTTCCAGAGCGTTTGGAGAAACCATTGCGGTTTTAATGGTTGTGGGAAATGTGGTAAAAATACCCAAAGGTGTTTTTCAACCTGGATATCCTTTACCATCTCTTATTGCCAACAACTATGGAGAAATGTTATCTATCCCTATGTACGACTCTG